>JAISIN010000051.1 GCA_031262085.1 Prevotellaceae bacterium | reverse complement strand
CCGTGAGAGGAATGGATTACGGAAGCACTCAACGTTCCGATCATAAATTTTTTAAATGATGTATAAAACGTTGATTTGGACATCGGCAGGCTATGTCTTCCGAAAGAAATGACTAACTTGCTCGCTAAATCGCTTGCAAATCCAAGCATTGTCTTTATATTTGCACACGTAATCATACTATTAGTATGGAAATAGAGAAAGATATAAAGAGAGGCAGAATAAATAAGCTCATGCAGGAAATGCCCAAAGGGCTTGTGCTACTCTCCACGTGGTTACGTTCAGAGGGTTATTCGTATGAACTGCAACAGCGTTACCGCAACAGTGGCTGGCTGAAATCCATCGGGACAGGGGCTATGCTTAGAAGTAGTGACGAACTGAATCTATCCGGGGCACTGGCTGCTTTGCAGAATCAAGCTGGCATGAACGTACATGTTGGTGGTCGCTCCGCCTTGGAACTTCAAGGCGTTTCTCATTACCTGCAATTAGGCGAACAAGAGGCTACCGTTTTTACCGAAAGCAAGACGGCTCTGCCTGCATGGTTTACTCGTAACGAATGGGTGCCAACACCCAAAGTCTTTCGTACAACCTTATACAACAAGGATGAAGTCGGCATGACGAACTATCAAGACGGTGAGCTGACGATGAAAATATCTTCTCCCGCACGTGCTATGATGGAATGCTTGTATCTATGTCCTAATCAGTTTCCGTTGCAAGAGGCTTACGAGTTGATGGAAGGGCTGCCGACACTTCGCCCCACACAGGTACAATCGTTGCTCGAAGAATGCAAGTCCGTCAAAGTGAAGCGACTATTCCTTTATTTTGCCGAGCGGGTAAACCATGCTTGGCTGAAGCATATAGATGTCAGTCGTATCGACTTAGGCAAGGGCGATCGCAGCTTAGCAACCGACGGGGCATATATCTCCAGATATCACTTAGTACTACCAAAGGAACTTGTATGAAAAACGCTTATAGAAAGCAGGTTGCACTGCTATTGGATATATTACCGACCATCTCCGAAGAGAAGAATTTCGCCCTACATGGCGGAACGGCTATCAATCTGTTTCATTCGGATATGCCGCGACTCTCGGTTGATGCGGATTTGACGTTCGTGCCCTTTACGGATGACCGCAATCGGGACTTGGAAGCTATTCGCACCTCCTTGCTGAACATCAAGATGAAGTTGTCTAAGCGGATGCCAAAGATACGTTTTGAAGACCAGCAACGGGCTAATGAAGATCTCAAGCTGATTTGCTCCACTTCGGAAGCTACCGTCAAGATTGAAGTCAACCAAATCAATAGAGGCTTGATTGCAGAACCTTGTGTTTGTGTGCTATGCAACCGCGCCCAAGAGGAGTTCGACCGCTTCTGTGAAGTAACGACCGTTTCAGTCGGACAGTTATGGGGTGGAAAGATAGCGGCTGCCTTAGACCGCCAGCATCCAAGAGATTTGTTTGACGCTCGTAACTTATTGGATGGTAATGGGTACACCGATGAAGTAAAAGACGGCTTTATCTTCTTTCTGCTTTGCGGTAAACGCCCTTTCCATGAGATGTTGAATCCGCAACATATAGACCAACAGACAGTATTGGACAGCCAGTTCAACGGAATGACAGACCAACCGTTCGCGTATGGGGATTACGAAACTACCAGAGAACGCCTTATCCAAGCAGTCAAGCAATCCTTGACCGTCGAAGACAAAGAGTTCATCAAAGCCTTTGCCCAAGGTGAGCCAATATGGGACAAGGTGGATTACAGCAAATATCCGGCTATCCGATGGAAATTGCTCAATATCCAAAAGCTGAAGACGGAGAACTCTGAGAAATTCCGACAGCAAGTAGTCTTGTTGGAGGCAACGCTGGATTAAAAGAACTCAAGTGGAACCACATCGTGAAAGACAAAAACGGCACGACGTGGATTCGGAAAGAGCGGGACAAGACGCACGAAGAATCCTGCATACCATTGCTGGATATACCCCTCCAAATATTGGAAGCCTACAGCAACCCATCCAAAGAGGGGTTGGTCTTTTCATATAGGCTATTTAGGGTCTGCTGAAAAACTCTCAATTATTTGAGATTCAATTATTAATGTTTATCTTTGCCTCAATCAAATGCAAGGAAATATGGTACAAAAGCGCAAAAGTCGTGCATTTAACCCTCGCTACGAAAGCCCCAATCAGGGCACTTTGCTTGGTTTTGAGCATCCGTTCGAGCGTGAGTTGGACATGTCCAACCGTTGGGTAGTATTATCCAAGTTGATACCTTGGGATGAGTTATGCAATATTTATTACCATCAGGTAGGATACTATGCTCCCCCCAAATTAAAATGTCACAGATGCGCCGCCATCCACTCCTTGGGCGACATGCCATACGTCTCCTTGAATAGCATACTGAAGTAGATCGGACTGTTGAATCCGGTCAAGTCTGCCACTTCGCTGACGTTGTAGTGTTTTTCGGCAAGCAGGGTGGCAGCCTGTTTCAGTCGCACGTTGCGAATGAAATAGCTTGGTGCCTGATTGGTGATATTCTTCAGCTTCCGATAGAGTTGTATGCGACTAAGTCCTACTTCCTCTGCCAAAATATCGACTGTGAGATCGGGGTTGCTGAGGTTGTCATTGACCACCTTCATGACTCGCTCCATCAGTTGCTCGTCGGGCGAAATCACGTCGAGATGTGGTAGTTTGTCTGTCTGTAACTGGTTCCCGCTGAAGCTGCTCCGCAAGAGTTTCCTGCCGGCGATGAGGTTCGCGACGGTTTTCTTTACGATGTCCATGCTGAACGGTTTGATGATATAGGCATCGGCTCCGATAGCAAGCCCTTCGAGGTTGTCTTCTTCGCGGCTCTTGGCAGTGAGCAGGATCACCGGCACATAATTGACGCGAACATTCTGTTTGATCTTCCGACAGAGTGTCAGCCCATCCATTTCGGGCATCATGATGTCGCTGATAACCAAGTCGGGCGCCTGTTTCAGAATTTCCTCGAGCGCCTCTTTGCCATTGCAGCAGGTCCTGACATAATAGTCGGCTTTCAGCTCGTCGTACAGATACTTTCTGATACCTTCATCATCTTCCACAACGAGCAGATGTCTGCGCATGCGGGGCGTAGATTTCGCGTTATCGGCAGGGCTTTCGGTGTTTGCTGTCTCGGCAGGGAGGAACGAATCAGCCATATAGGGCAGGTTCATTCCCGAGTAGAGATTGTCGGCAGGCGTGGTATCCATCTCGCTTGCTGCCAAGTGCGCATTTCCCAGCGGCAGACATATGATGAACCGGGTTCCTTGTCGATCATCGTTGGCTGTTGCACGAATGGTGCCGTGGTGCAGGGTCATGATCGAACGGCAGAGATGCAGTCCGATGCCGGTTCCTGCTCCTCCTGTCGAGGCGGTTTGGTTGCGAGCCTGATAAAAGCGTTCGAAGATACGATCCAACTCTTCGGAAGCAATGCCGACGCCACTGTCGTCTATCATGATCTCGGCGAAGTGTCTGAGCGGCGCGTCGACCGCCTCGGGATTACTGCCGATACGCAGGGTGAGCGTTATCTCCCCACCTTGCGGAGTAAACTTCATGGCATTGGAGAGCACGTTAACGACCACCTTATCGAAATGGGCAGGGTCGATCCATACCCGTATCTCCTGTTCGGGGTTTTCGGATATCATCCGCATGGTGATCTGTCGGGATTGGGCTTGCGGCAGGAAAGCGGCATACAGTTCTCCGACAAAGTGGGTAAGGTCGGTCTCTCTGAAGGTGAGCCGCATCTGCCCGCGGTCTATCTTCCGCACATCCAACAGTTGGTTGACCAGTAACAAGATGCGTTCGGCATTGAGATAGATGGTGCGGTAGATGGTGCTCCGGCTGTTGTCGCGGTCGGTAGCCATCAGTGTTTGCAGCGGGCTGATGATGAGCGTCATGGGGGTACGTATCTCGTGCGATATGTCGGTGAAGAATTGCAGTTTGGCTTCGTTGATCTGCTTGGCATGTTGATGCTCAAGCCGTTCCTGCTTGGCACGGATGCGGTGTCGCACTTGCATCACGACGACGGTGAGCAGTGCCAGCGCGAGCAGGGTGTATGCCAGCTTTGCCCCCGGCGAGGCGTACCAGGCAGGAGCGATGAGCACGGTTATCTCCTTGATATTGGAAGTCGCCGTATGCTCTTTGGCTTGGAAGCGGAAGCGGTAGGTGCCGGGCTGCAGGTCGCCGAACGACACAGAATTGACGCCCTGCGGCAGCGCCGTCCAATGGTTGTCGTTGAGCGAATAGAGATAGGTGACGTGCTCCGGACCGTAAAACTCCATAGCCGACAGTTCGATGCTGAACGAGTTGTCGCGATGGCTCAAGTGGAAGTTCTCGGCATCGGTCACGGCGGTGTTGATGATCTCCTGTCCGCCCGAACGCATACCCTTGCGCACGGCTCGGTTGTGGAGGTAGAAGTCGGTGATGCGAATTTCGGGCTTGCGGTTGAGGGTATCAATCTCTTCGGGGTCGAAGTAGGTCACTCCGTTCATGCCGCCGAATATCAACCTGCCCTGCGGGTCGGAGCAGGCGGCTCCGCGGCTGAACTCGTTGCCTTGCAACCCGTCGTCGGCGTAGAAGTTAACGATGTATCCATATACCGGATCAAAGCGGCTCATACCATATCCGGTAGTAATCCAGAGCACGCTGTCTTCATCGCTCTGTATGCTGCAAATCATATCACTGGGCAGTCCGTCGGCTTGCGTATAGGCGCGCACCTCCTTGGACGGTAGCTTGATCTGTTTAAGCCCGTCGACGGTGCCTGCCCAGATATCGCCTTTGCGGTCGCGGTGAAGGGCGTAGACCACATCGCGAAGGATGCGGCGGGTATGGAGAGGGGTAACGAAGTCGAACGTACCTACATCCAAGCAGCCCATGCCGTCGAAGGTGCCGATATAAAGCCGGTCGTCGTCGGGCGTATAGAGCAGGCAGTTGATCCAGGCGTTGTGCAGGGCATTCACCTTACGCCAATCGGCGTTCGGCGGGGTCGATATACCGAAGAAGCCTTGCGTGCGGTACGTATGGAGGTCCATTTTGAAAAGCCCGCTACCCATTGTACCTATCCAGAGTTGTCCGTGTTTGTCTTCGGCAAAGGCATAGATGCTCTTCACAGCGATGCGGTTGTCATCGGTCAGCGGGAAGTAACGACAACGTCCGGTTTGGGTGTCGAGGCGTGCCATGCCGTTGAGATAGGAGCCTAACCAGAGGTTGTGCCGACTGTCTTCGAAGATGCTCATGATAGTAGAAGGTACGGCATACGGATTGTTGTCGTCGGGTGCGAAGTGCACCTTGAGGGTTCCGTCGGGACGAACGGCATAGATGCCGTCGTTGTCGGTACCTATCCACAGCGTGCCGGTATGATCGCGACAGACTGCCATGACGCAGCCCGAACCGATGATGTTGCTGGTGGCAGACTTGTATCCGATATAGTGGAATTTGCTTTCGGTAGAGGGGGTTATGAGCACTCCCTTCTGAAACAGCCCGCACCACAGGTTGCCGGCGCGGTCTTTGAGGATGGAGTGAATCTTGGCTTGCCGCGGGTTGAAGAGGCTGATGTTGAGTTGCTCGTCGGTAATGGTGTGCTGCCGGATGTGGTACATCTTCATGCCGCTGCCGTCGGTGCCGATGAGTATGCGGTCGTCATCAATGGGATAGAGTGTTTTGATCGGGAGGTCGGGTTGGGCGCGGCAGGGAATTGCCACGATGTGGTCGGCGTCGGCATCGTAACGAAACAGTCCGCCGGTGAGGCTGCCCAGATAGACCGTACCGTACCGGTCTTCGCAGATGGCAGAAATGTTGTTCCATGTCGGATTCTCTGTGCCCGAATAGTGTTGTTGACGGGCGAGATCAGTGCCGATGCGATACACACCATTATAGGTAGTAGCCATCCAGAGGTAGCCGTGCGAATCTTCATAGATGGCGCTGATCGATTTGGAAGGATTGAAATCGGGTAGTTGTCGCACAACGATGGAATCGGCGTGCTCCTCGACGCGGAATACGCCGTGTCCGGAGGAGGTGACATAGATCTCGCCGTTGGCGCGTTCGAGCATGTTGCTGATGTTGACTGCCACCACCGGTTGGTTGTCGGGGTAGAGCACAGATACGGTGCGAAATTGCTCCGTAGCGCGGTCGTAGAGCTGCAATCCGTTCAGTGTGCCGACAAAGAATCGTCCTTTGCTGTCTTCGTATAGTGTCCGCACATAGTTACTAATCAGCGAATGAGGGTCGGCTGTACGGTGTCTGAACACGGTAAACTTGGCGCCGTCATAGCGGTTGAGACCGTCTTCGGTGGCTATCCACACAACGCCTTGGGCGTCTTGATAGATCTTGTTTATCAAACTGCTCGACAATTCGCTGTCTGTGGTGAATAGTCTGCTTCCCTGTGCATGGCTTATTTCCCAGCAAACAGAGAGCAATAGGCAAAGCCAGAATGAGGTTATTACGTTAGGTTTCATTACTATATATAATCAAGGTATTGTTTCAGTATTCGCTTTTCTCATATAAACGGCGCAAAAATACATATTATTGCCGGTTTTTGTTCGTCAAGGGGAAATATTTCTTCCTTCACCCACCGGGCAGACAACGTTCGCGAATCGACAAGCACCTCCCTGTCAGACGCCTTTTAACGCATCCATGTTACATACGGCAAACAATATGTAACATGCGGGCACCATGTGTTACATGCGTATATGGTATATGTAACCTGCTTCGGGGGTCTGTTTCGTTACGACATTCTACATTTGCAGCATCCAATAATTATTAATAGTTTTTAATATCTTAAATCATTTAAGAATGAAAAATGTAGTAGAAAAGATCCGAAAGATTCACTGCCTCTTCTTCTTATTATGCCTCTTGGGCAGCTTGCCGCTCCGGGCACAAAGCGGCATCACTGTGCAAGGCACAGTGATAGACGGCAACGGAGAGACGGTTATCGGAGCTTCTGTTACGTTGAAAGGTAATAGTACGGTAGGTACCATTACCGACGTCAACGGACATTTCGTGCTGCAGGTTCCCGATGCCAATGCCACCTTGGTGGTATCGTTCATCGGCATGCAGGCGCAAGAAGTGAAGCTTGCCGGTAAAACCATTCTCAGTGTTACCCTGCGCGAAGACGCGCAAGTGCTCGACGAGATCGTAGTAGTAGGCTACGGTCAGCAAAAGAAAGCCTCCGTGGTAGGCGCCATCACCCAGACTTCGGGTAAGGTGCTGGAACGCGCAGGCGGTGTATCGAATGTAGGCGCTGCGTTGACAGGTAACTTGCCCGGTGTCATCACCTACACTTCGACCGGTATGCCCGGCGCCGAAGATCCTAAAATCATCATCCGTACACAAAGCTCATGGAACAACAGCGACCCGTTGGTGCTGGTCGATGGAGTAGAACGCTCCATGAGCACCGTCGACATTTCGACGGTAGAGAACATCTCGGTACTCAAAGATGCTTCGGCTACTGCCGTGTATGGGGTGAAAGGCGCCAATGGTGTGATCCTTATCACAACCAAACGCGGTACGGAAGGGAAAGCCCACGTGCAAGTCAAAGCCAACATGACCGCCAAGGTGGCATCCAAACTACCTAAGAAGTACGATGCTTACGACGCCCTGCTGATTCGTAACCGCGTAGTAGAACGCGAGCTGCCGGCATCGGCTTCCGGATGGTCGGCATATCGACCCACCGCCATCATCGACAAGTATCGTCATCCTGCCAACGACGAGGAGTGGGACCGCTACCCCAATGTTGACTGGGAGGATGTGCTTTTCAAAGACTATGCTCTCTCCTACAACACCAGCGTCAATGTATCGGGTGGTACCAAGTTCGTGTCGTACTTCGCCTCTGTCGATTTTCTGCACGAGGGCGACCTGTTCCGCACCTTCGAGAACAACCGCGGCTACTCATCGGGGTATGGTTACAACCGCATCAACGTGCGCAGTAATCTCGACTTTAACCTGACGCGAACCACCAAGTTCTCTGCCAATCTCTTCGGCTCTAACGGCGCACGTCTGCTGCCATGGGGTGCCAGCGACAGCGACAACGCCTATTGGCTCTCTGCCTACCGCACCGCACCCGATGCCATGCGTCCCATCTACTCCAACGGATTGTGGGGTTTTTACGCACCGCGTAACGCCGACATCCCCAACTCGGCATACAACCTTGCCGTGTCGGGCAACGAGAAACGTACTTCCACCAAAATTAATACCGACTTTATCTTACAGCAACAACTCGACATGCTCACCAAGGGGTTGAGCGTCCGTGCCATGCTCTCCTACGACAACAGCTTCTATGAGACAGGACGGGGCATCAACGACCTGTATAACGATGCCCAGCGCATGTGGGTCGACCCCGACAGCGGCAACATCACCTATCAACAACAAGCCAACTCGGGTACGCAGCTCGACTACGACGACCGCATCAGCTGGAACAGTCAGGCAGGTTCGGTAAGTCTCGGCTCTACCTATCGACGTCTCTACTATCAGTTGCAGATCAACTATGGTCGCAAGTTCGGTAAGCACGACGTCACCGCCATGGCGCTCTTTAGCCGCGAGAACTCGGCTTCCGGCAGTGAGTTCTCGCACTACCGCGAAGACTGGGTCTATCGCCTTACCTATAACTATGACCTCCGATACTTTGCCGAAGTCAACGGCGCCTACAACGGATCCGAGCGTTTTGGTCCCGGCTATCGCTTCGCCTTCTTCCCTTCGTTCTCGGCGGGATGGATGCTGAGTGAAGAAAACTTTATGAAGAGGCTCCATATCTTCGAGATGCTCAAGCTGCGCGCCTCGTGGGGCAAGATTGGCGACGACAACGTAGGTTCGCGCTTCCTCTACTCCGACCAATGGACGTATGGCGGCAACACCCAGATGGGCAGCACCCCGGCCAACACTCCTTACACGTTCTATCGCATCAGTTCGCTGGGTAACCCCGACCTGTCGTGGGAGACGGTAGAGAAGCGCAACTTCGGTGTCGACTTCTCTTTCTTGAAAGGGTTGATTGCCGGATCGGTTGATGTCTTCAGCGACAGCCGCCGAGACATTCTTATCTCGGGCAGCCAGCGTGCCGTACCTTCCTACTTCGGCGCTACCGCCCCGTATGCCAACCTCGGACGGGTCGACAGCAAAGGATATGAGTTTGAGCTGCGCTTCAATCACACCTTCCGCAACGACCTGCGTCTGTGGGCAAATGCCAACATGACCCATGCCACCAACGTGGTGAAGTTCCGCGACGACCCCGAACTGCGCCCCGCCTATCAGAAGAGCGCCGGACATGCCATCGGACAAACCAACTCGTACATCGACGAAGGTTTCCTGTCGAGCTGGGACGATGTGTATGGCAGCACCGAGCGCACCACCAACAATGTGGGCAAACTGCCGGGCGACTATAACATCATCGACTTCAACGGCGACGGCACCATCGACGAGTACGACCAAGCTCCTTACGGCTACACCGGCGTACCGCAAAACACCTACAACCTGACGGTGGGCTTCGAGTGGAAAGGGTTCAGCGCCTTCGTACAGTTCTATGGCGTCAACAACGTGACGCGCGAAGTGACCTTCCCCACCTTCACCTCCAGCTCGAACGTGGCATATGTCGAAGGCGAATACTACACCCCCTACACCCAGAATGCCCGTATCCCATTGCCGCGATGGGCACTCTCGCAGCCCGGAGGTGGTTCGGGCACCCGATACCTCTTCGACGGCTCTTATCTACGGTTGAAGAACGCCGAAATAGCCTATACCTTCCGCGATAGCTGGGTAAAAAAACTCGGCATGAACGCCTTTCGCATCTACCTCAACGGCGACAACCTGCTGCTCTGGACTAAGATGCCCGACGACCGCGAATCGAACTTCAGCGGCGGTTCAGGCGGAGGAGCCTATCCCACACTCCGACGGTTCAATCTGGGTATTGACATTACCTTATAATATATATAGCGTTTCAAACAATGAAAAAATTGATTAGCAACATAACCATGGCGCTGATGCTCGCATCGGGGCTATATGGACTGACCGCCTGTGAAGACTATCTGAACAAGTCGCCCCTGAGCGACATCGGCGAAGACGAGGCGTTCAAGAACTTCCGCAACTTCCAAGGATTTACCGAGGAGTTGTATAATGCTATCCCTCTGATGAGTGCGCACGACTACCACAACGCCTTCAACTTTGGCGACGACGACTGGCGCGAGCGCACCGGAGGCTACGAATATTACGCCGACCGACGCATTGACGAGGGCGACTACTGGTCGTGGACTTCGGGTTCGAATGCCGGTACCGGATGGTTTGGCGACGGCGGAAATACCTCCAGCAACGGTCGTGGCGACAAAAAGAACCTGTGGGGTCTCGCGTGGAAATCCATCCGCAAAGCCAACATCGGCATAGCCAACTTGGACAAGCTCACCGGAGCAACCGTCGAAGAGCGTAACCTCATCGAAGGACAGCTCTACTTCTTCCGCGCATGGTATCATTTCATGTTGATACAGTATTGGGGCGGGCTTCCGTACATCGACAGTGTATTGCCTGCCGACCAGCCGATGCGTCTTTCGCGCTTGAGCTATCAGGAGTGCGCCGAGAAGATTGCAGCCGACTTTACGCATGCAGCCGAACTGCTGCCGGTAAATTGGGATGATACCACCGTGGGTAAGCAAACACTGGGGCAGAACAACCTGCGCTGCAACAAAATCATGGCGCTGGCATATCTGGGCAAGAACCTGCTCTGGGCTGGCAGTCCGCTCATGAACAGCGTGTCGGGCGGAACGGCAACCTATAACACCGACTACTGCAAGCGTGCTGCCGACGCCTTTGCACAAGCCCTCACACTCACCGAATCGACCGGACGCTACAAGCTGGCTCCCTTCAGCCAATACTCCGAACTCTTCTACACCCACAATCAAAACGGCAAAATACCGGGACTGCAAGAGGCTATTTTCATGGAAAACTTGGCAGAAAGCACCAATCGCTGGCGCTGGAACATGGTGACCAACTATCGACCGATGTGCATCATCACAGGCGGCATCAAGGTCTATCCATCTGCCGGATACACACATTGGTACGGCATGAAGAACGGTTATCCGATCAACAACATCAGTCAGGCCGACAGCGAATCGGGATACGACCCCGAACATCCGTGGAAAGACCGCGACCCGCGCTTTTACAACGACATTGTGTACGACGGAGTGAAATGCACACTCACCCCACGCACCGCCACCGTCGACAACAAACTGATGGACGTGCAGTATGCCGGACTTGCCAACAACGGAGCCTACCGCCTCTCGAACGGTGCGCGCGGCGCCATCACCGGATATATGTGTACCAAGCTGGTGCCTCCCCTCGATAACGACTGGGATGGTTATAAGGAGAACAACGTGGTTGTGCTCTGCTTCATGCGTCTGGCTGACGTTTACCTGATGTATGCCGAAGCCACCGTCATGGGGTACGGCACCCCGCAAAGCAAAGCGTCCGGCTACAGCCTCTCCGCTCTCGACGCGGTGAACAAGATACGCGAACGCGCCGGTGTAGCCACCGTACTCGATAAATTTACCGGAAGTGCAGAGAGCTTCATGAGTGAGCTGCGACGTGAACGTGCCGTAGAGCTGGCGTTCGAAGGACACCGCTTTGTCGACCTGCGCCGCTGGATGCTGCTGCTCGAAAAACCCTACACGCTCAAAACCGCCGACGAGTTCGACCGCGCTGTAGAGAATATGGACTATACCAAACCGGAGGAAGCACGCGTACTCAACCTGCGCGAGGTGGTGCTCTTCGAACGTCAGTTCGGACAGAAGCACTACTGGTTCCCGTTGAAGTCCGACGATGTCAACATGTACCCCGAATTCGAACAGAACCCGGGATGGTAACGATGAAGAACGATTAATAGACAGTAAAATGAAAAAGAAACTTATACATATCGGTTACGTTCTTTTCGTACTGATGCTGCCGGGAACCGCCTTCGTACAGGCGCAGGAGGTATCGGATTCGCTGGTGAACGTAGCTTTCGGAAAAGTAGCCAAGGAGGATTTGACAGGAGCCATCTCGGTAGTCAGCATATCCGACCAGCAGACAAAGAACTACACCGTAGGCGCCCTCGACGGGCTGAACAGCCTGATAGGCGGTTACACCGGAAACATCTGGGGACAGGCGCCGTTGGTGCTGATTGACGGTATACCTCGCGACGCCTCCACCATACGCGCATCGGAAGTCGAATCGGTGACCATCATGAAAGGCGCCAGCGCAGTAGTCCTCTACGGCAGCCGCGCTGCCAAAGGGGTGGTGCTCATCTCTACCAAACGCGGAAAGATACAGCCGCTGCACATCGACGTGCGTGCCAATACCGGCTTCTACGTGCCGAAGGCCTATCCCAACTACTTGGATGCTGCCACCTACATGACCCTCTACAATGAGGCGTCGCGCAACGACGGCAATGCCGACCGTTACACACAGAGCGATATCTACAACACGGCTGCAGGCACCAACCCTTGGCGATATCCCGACATAGACTTCTATTCGTCGGACTATCTGAAGAAGGCATACAACCGCAGCGATGTCACTGCCGAAGTGACCGGAGGCAGCGCCCGCGCCCGCTACTATGCCAACTTCGGCGTGTCGTACAACAACAGCTTGATGAAGTATGGCGAACAGAAAAATAACGATAATCTGAAGTTCAACGTTCGCGCCAACGTCGATATGAACCTCACCGACTGGCTTACCGCCTCTGCCGATGCCTCCGTTGTGTTCAACGAAAACTATACCGGACGCGGCGACTTCTGGGGAGCGGCAAGCACGCTGCGCCCCAACTGGTTTGCACCGCTTATCCCGGTCGACCTGATCGACCCCAACAACAGCGCACTGCAAGCCATGGTAGACAACAGCGCTCACGTCATCGACGGGAAGTATCTGTTGGGCGGCACTTCGTCCGATCTGACCAACAATTTCGCCGACATGCTCGTTGCCGGATATATCAAAAATAAAACCCGTAACTTCCAGTTCAACGTCAATGTAGGCGCCGATTTAAGTATGCTACTGCCGGGACTCTCATTCAAAACCGACTTCGCGGTCGACTACTCATCGTTCTATTCGGAGGCATGGCGCATCTACTACGCCGTCTATCAGCCTACTTGGGCTAATATGAACGGTAAAGATATGATTGTCGGGCTGACCAAGTACAACGAAGATACCAACTCTACCAACGAATATATCGGCGAGAGTCGCTACACGCAAACCATGACCTTCAGTGCACAGTTCAACTACAACCGTACCTTCGACAAGTATCACAACGTGACGGCAGCGCTGCTGGGCTGGGGCTATCAGACACAGAACTCGGCAGACGCCAATCACAACAGCAGCGACTATCACCGCACCAGCAATGTGAACTTGGGTATTCAGGCAGGCTATAACTATCGTCATAGATACTATCTCGACTTGGCAGGTGCTGTGGTACACTCTGCCAAGCTACCCGAAGGAAAACGCAATGCCTTCTCTCCGTCGGTCACATTGGGATGGCGCATCAGCGACGAAGCCTTCATGAAAGAGAACGCATCGTTTGTCGACAATCTCAAGCTGACCGCTGCCTACACCAAGCTGCATCAAGACCTCGACATCTCCGACTACTACATGTACAAGGGATATTATGCCGACGATGCCGGCTGGTATCAGTGGCACGACGGTACTGCCGGAGGATGGACTACCGGTTCGAGACGCGGCGATAACCCCAACCTGACATTCGTGCAGCGTGAAGAGTATCGCGTGGGATTGGATGCCTCGCTCTTCAACAAGTTGATCTCCCTCGATGCCAACTTCTTCGTGCAGAACACCAACGGACTGCTCACCCAAGGCGCATCGACCATCTATCCCTCGTACTTCAACTACGGCAATACCAATTACCTGCCCTATCTGAACTACAACAACGACCGCCGCACCGGCTTCGACTTCACGCTGAACCTGAAGAAGAAAATAGGAGCGGTGGAAGCCAATCTGGGCTTCTCGGGCATGGTCTTTGCCTCGAAGGCAACCCGCCGCGATGAGGTGTTCGACGATGCCTATCAGTATCGCGCCGGTAAAACACTCGATGCCTACTGGGGATATATCTGCGAAGGGTTCTTCCAAGACCAGGCAGACATCGACAACCACGCCCGCCAGTCGCTGAGCGACGTAAAACCGGGCGACCTGAAGTACAAGGATGTAAACGGCGACAATGTAATAGACAGCAAAGACCAAGTCAACCTCGGTCACAACGGCTGGGCGGCTCCCCCCTTCAGCTACGGAGTGAACCTGACGCTGAAGTGGAACCGGTTCACCCTCTACGCCCTCGCTACCGGCAACACGGGAGGCATCGGCATGAAGAACAGCTCTTACTACTGGGTACGCGGCGCCAACAAATACTCGGATATAGTGCTGGGACGCTGGACGGAAGAGACCAAAGAGACCGCCACCTATCCGCGCCTCACCACCACCAACAACAGCAATAACTTTCAGAACTCCACCTTCTGGCAATACAGTACCGACCGCTTCGACCTGAACAAGGTTCAACTGACGTACGACTTCCCGCAGGAACTGTTCAAGAAAGCGTTTGTGCACAGCCTGAGCCTCTATGTCAGTGGCGAAAGTCTGCTCACGATCTCTAAAGAGCGTCGATTGATGGAACTCAACGTGGGCAGTGCACCGCAATGTCGTTTCTACAACATCGGTTTCAAAGCTGCTTTCTAAATAAACCTCTAAACATACGTATAGAATATGAAAAAAATAATATGGATCGGTTGTGCTGCCACCTTGCTGATGGCAGGATGCTCCGACCTCTTCGACCCGGCAAACGAAAACTTCAAGGATATCGACCAGATGTACACGGATGCCGCGTATGCGCAGGGATTCCTTGTCAATGCCTACCGCACCATCCCCACCTACTACGATAACAGTGACTATGCCACCGACGACGCCGTAACCAATCAGACGACCGACAGCTACCGGCAGATGGCCACCGGCTCGTGGACTGCCGTCAACAACCCGGTCAACCAGTGGGGCAATGCTTACAGCTCTATGCAGAATCTCAACCTATTCTTAGAACATGCCGACCGCGTGAGCTGGGCGGACGATGAAGAGACCAATGCCCTCTTCAACACCCGCATGAAAGGCGAAGCCTACGGGTTGCGCGCCCTCTTTATGTACTACCTGTTGCGCAACCATGCCGGCTTCACTGCCGACGGACAACTACTCGGTGTGCCTCTCATCACGGAGTTCCTGACGCCGCAAGCCGACTTCAACATTCCACGCGCTACCTTTGAGGAGTGCATACAACAGATCTATGCCGACTTGGACAAAGCCGATGAGATGCTGCCTATGGAATATGAGAACATCAACTCCGACAGCGAGATTCCTGCCCGATTCCAGAGCATCACCAAAAACAAGGATGTGTACAACCGCGTGATGGGACACTATGGTCGTCAGCTCTACAACGGACTGATAGCAAAAGCCTTTCGTGCACGCACCGCTTTGCTGGCTGCCAGTCCGGCGTTCCAAGACCCTTCGAACAGCACTACGTGGGCGCAAGCAGCCGACTATACGGCTAACGTACTCGACTATATCGGCGGTGTAAGCGGTTTGGCGTCGAACGGAAACACCTTCTATTGCAACACCGACGAAATCAACGGTCTCTCCGAGGGTATCAACCCCAAAGAGATTCTGTGGCGCGAGAATCTGTCGACCAACAACACCTCGCAGGAAGAGCAGCACTTTCCGCCGTCACTCTTCGGAAATGGCAACATGAATCCGACGCAGAATCTGGTAGATGCCTTCCCCATGGCAAACGGATACCCCATCACTGATAGCCGGAGCAATTATGACCCGACCAATCCGTATGTCGGTCGCGACCCGCGCATGAGCGACTACATTATATATAATGGTAGCACCGAAGGTACGAACAATAGCATCATCTATACCGGAAGCCTGTCGGATACCCAAAAAGCCGACGGCATCAACATGCGTGAAACATCGACCCGCACAGGCTACTACATGAAGAAGCGCCTGCGTATGGATGTCAACAGGAACCCCTCGTCGATCACCGGACAGACACATTACACCCCGCGTATCCGATACACAGAGATGTTCCTCAACTATGCCGAAGCAGCCAACGAGGCATGGGGACCCACCGGAAACGGCACACACTCTTACTCGGCTTACGACGTCATCAAAGCCATCCGTAAACGCGCCGGCGTGGGAGGCAGTGATGACCCCTATCTGGAGGAGTGCAAAGCCAACAAGGAGAAGATGCGTACCCTCATCCGCAACGAACGCCGTTTGGAACTGTGCTTCGAAAGCTTCCGCTTCTGGGACTTGCGCCGCTGGAAAGCCAACCTGAACGAAACGGCGCGGGGCATGGATGTGAATAACGCCTCATACGTTGGCATCGAAGTAGAAAAACGTGCGTTCGACGATTATATGTATTACGCACCTATCCCCTACTCGGAGCTGTTGAAGTACAACAAGCTGGTGCAAAACGCAGGATGGAAATAATCAATCGATAATGAAACTGAATATGAAAAGATATAAATTCCTCGCAGGCTGTGGAGCAATTGCCACAGCAGCAACACTGCTCACCGCCTGCAGCAATCAAGACATCAAGTTTGGCGATTTCGACTACCAGACGGTCTACTTCGCTACCCAATACCCCGTGCGCACACTGGAGCTGGGCGAAGACCTCTATGTCGATACCTCCATGGACAATCAGCACAAGGT
This sequence comes from Prevotellaceae bacterium, assembly GCA_031262085.1. Classification (GTDB taxonomy): domain Bacteria; phylum Bacteroidota; class Bacteroidia; order Bacteroidales; family Bacteroidaceae; genus Bacteroides. Next base: position 6,243 of record JAISIN010000051.1, on the reverse strand, counting down.
AATCATTAAAGCGACCATGGGCGGTGTCTACAAGAATAAGCAAAACCGAATCATCGACATCACAGTAGACAACTCACTGTGCGACAACCTCTATTATGCCGCAACAAACACTCCCGTCGTGCCGATGCCTGCCAACTACTACACACTGGCTTCCAACCAGATTACCATTCCTTCGGGCAGCATCATGGGCGGGGTAGAGGTGCAACTCACCGACGCATTCTTCGAAGACAGCAAGTCGCTGGACCGGAACTATGTCATTCCGCTACGCATGACCGATGTACAGGGAGCCGATTCTATCTTGAGCGGCGTGCCGCTGGTAGAGAACCCCAATCGCTGCATCGATTCGAACTGGAGCATCAAGCCGCGCGACTATGTGCTCTATGCCATCAAGTACATCAACCAGTGGCAAGGCAACTATCTGCGCCGGGGTGTCGACGAAGTCACTGACAACGGAACCACTACCACCCACGTGCGTCACAACGAATATGTGGAGAACGATCAAGTAGTGAACGTCCACACGAAGAAGCTCACGGTTGCCGGTCTGCCGCTGCTGATATACGATAACAACGGATATGCGGTGAACTACACGCTGACGCTGACCTTTGCCGACGACGGTACCTGCACCGTATCGGGCGAGAGCAACGACTATGCCGTAACCGGTAGCGGAAAATTCGTGAAGAAAGGCGAAAAGAACAGCATGGGCGGCAAAGACCGCGATGCGCTGTACCTTGATTACAAGGTCGACTTCAAAACGCTCGGAACACAATATGCCACGAAAGATACGCTGGTACTGCGCGACCGAGGCGTAGCGCCCGAGTACTATACGGTGGAGGTGAAATGATAACCTGTAAAAACGAAAATTATGAAACAGATAAATAACCTGTCGAGGGCAGTTGCCTTCCTGGCTGCGTTGGCTTCGCTATCATCGCTCACATCGTGCGTCGACTACTACGACAACAGCCTGACCGACGTGAAGAAGCCCGACGTGCTCATTCAATACGAGTATCTGAACAACTACGATGTGCTCAAAAAGTATGTCGACCGCACGGCAAACCCCGAGTTCAAGTTGGGTACAGGCGTCTCTGCCACCGACTTCAATGCCAAAGAGACGATGTACAGCCTGGCTGTCACCAACTTCGACGAGGTAGTACCCGATAACGCCATGATGTATGGCTCGATCGTAGCCGACGACGGAACGATGAACTTCGGTACCCTGCAGGCGCTGGTGCAGACAGCACAAGAAGCCGGCATTGCTCTCTACGGACATGCCTTGGTGTGGCATGCACAGCAGAACGTGCCGTATCTCAACAGCTTGCTCGCCCCTACCGTCATACCTATCGAGACTCAGCAAGGCACCGACTTGGTAGCCGACTTCGACGAGGTGGCGCTTGGCACCACCTATCCCATGACGGGCAATGGCGCTGCTACCGTCGACGAAGATCCGGTCGGACAGACCGGTAACGTGCTTCACATCACCGGACCGGCCTCCTACTCCTATCCGATAATTACTGTCACGCTGCCCGAAGGGCGAAAGTTAGGCATCTATCAAACGGTCACCATCGACTTCAACGGTAAAGGTTCCAGTGGGTTGTACGGCACCGGCATGCGTCTGGCAATCAATAATGCCGACCGAATGGCGCAATACGGCAGCCCCGCAAACTTCGGATGCCCCGACGGAAGCTGGGGACGAGGCGCCATCACCCTCGAACTGAGTAAGATTAACCTCACGGAGGAGGAGCGAAACTCGAACACGTTCGACCTCATCATTGGGTCGGGGACAGGCTCGGGCGACTATTATATTGACAACATCAAGATGTATTACGAAAATACCGTGTCGGGGACTATCAACTTGGCAGACTTCGACAATGACGCCGTGGGTGATACCTATCCCATGTCTGCCAACGGTAGCGGAACGGTCGAACCCGACCCGGCAGGACAGACAGGCAACGTACTGCACATAGCCGGTCCGGCTGTCTACTCCTATCCGCAGATTCCCGTAACCCTGCCTGCCGGACGGAAGCTGGGCGACCTGAAAACCATTACGATGGACTTCAACGGCAAAGGTTCGAGCGGATTATACGGTAGCGGTATGCGTCTAAGCATCAACGACGCAGGAGCAGCGGTCACGTATGGCAGCCCGTCGAGCTTCGGATGTCCCGACGGAAGCTGGGGACGCGGAGCCATTGCATTGCCGGTTGCCGACCTCAACCTGACTGCCGAGCAGAAAGCGCTGACGTCGTTTACGCTGATTGTCGGTTCGGGAACCGGTTCGGGCGATTACTATATCGACAACATCAAGGCACTCTGGGAATCGGACGAGAAAGAGATCATCATCGAACAGACCCCCGAAGAGAAAGCCGACACCCTGACTTGGGCAATGAACAACTGGATGGCAGGCATGATGAGCGCCACCGAAGGTTACGTCAAGGCATGGGAGGTAGTGAACGAACCGATGAGCGACGACAACCCGTCGGAGCTGAAGGGCGGCTCGACCGATGACCTCTTCTTTTGGCAAGACTATCTGGGCAAAGAGTATGCACGCACGGCCGTCCGTCTGGCACGAGCCAACGGCGGAGAGGGGCTGAAGCTCTTCGTCAACGACTACGGTCTGGAATCGGCTGCCAACGACAACGCCAAGTGCGAGGGATTGATAGCCATGGTGAAGTATTGGGAATCGGACGGTGTGACACGCATCGACGGCATTGGCACCCAGATGCACGTGAACTACTCGCCCGACCCTGCCGTGCAACACAAGAACGAAGCTGCCATCACGCGAATGTTTGAACTGCTGGCTGCCACCGGCAAACTCATCAAGGTATCCGAATTGGATATGGGCATACTCGACAATAGCGGCAAACCGGTACTCACAACCAACGTCACCGAGCAACAACATCAGGAGATGGCTGAATACTATCGCTTCATCGTACAGAAGTACTTCGAGATCATTCCTGCCGCACAACGCTACGGCATCACACAGTGGAGCGCCGTCGATAAGAAATCGGGCAACACCGCACGCGCCGACGAACCGCTGGGATTGTGGGATGTGAACTACAATCGCAAGCATACTTATGCCGGTTTTGCCGACGGGCTGGCTGGGAAATAATAGAAACTCTCTCAACTATCAAGTTATGAATCGAACGAAAATATATATTTGTTTATGCCTCCTCAGCCTTTTGGGCTGGGGATGCTCCTCGGACAACAACGATAACGGCAACGACGTTGTCAACCGCAATCGGGTGTATGCCCTCTTTTCGCTGAAGAATCTATCCGTGCCCGGCGACGCGGGTGAAGCTTCAATCATGGTGCAATGGTCGGAAACCGACTGGGAGATAGCCTTCGAGGCAGGAGATCTTGTAACAGAGGTGTCGCAGAAACAGGGAGGCGACCGGAACGAATCCAATCAGATAACGCGCATCCGGATAGCATACAGCCGAAACGACGACGTGATGGCAAGGTCGCAGACCATTCACATCACCAACAAGCTCACCGGCGAAGTATCCGACATGACCATAGAGCAGTCTGCCGATTATCGACCGGTCGAGATCAGCATCGACCGCCAAACGAAATATCAGCACGTGGATGGATTCGGAGGTATGTACAACCCCGTGATATGGAGCGGAAGCTATCTGATTACCCCCAATGAAATGACAACCATGTATGGCGCCGACGGATTGGGATACTCCATCCTCCGACTGATGATTTATCCCGAGGAGCGTCATTGGAGCGCCGATGTAGAGGCTGCCAAATATGCACAGCAGCAAGGTGCACTGATCTTTGCTTCGCCGTGGGATTGCACCGATGCACTGGCAGAGACCATCACCCGTGCCGACGGCAAAGAGGTGAAGCATTTGAAGCACGAGAGTTATGAAGAATATGCGCAGCACATCATCAAGTACATCAACTACATGAAACAGAACGGGGTCAATCTGTATGCCGTCTCCATACAGAACGAACCCGACATGGAGTTTACCTACTGGCTGCCCGACGAGGTTGTCGAATTCGTCAAAAGCTACGGCTCCGCCATTCGGGCGACCGGCGTAAAGCTGATGGCTCCCGAAGCATGTGGTACCAGTCCCGAATATACCGACCCTATTTTGAACGATGCCGCCGCCATTGCCAACACCGACATATTGGTAGGACACTTCTATCAGGGATTTTTGGATACGGACAACAGTTATGTAAAGAACCGCTACGACTACATCTGCGGATTGCCTGCCAAGTTGAACGGCAAACCGTTCTGGATGACCGAGCATCTGTTTAACGACGGCGAAAACGAAACCGACGAAACCAAATGGGAGTTCCTGAAGTGGGAATACAACCTTTCGCATCTGGGAAAGGAGCTAAGCATGAGCATGGATGGCGGTTGCAGCGCTTATATCTACTGGTATCTGAAGCGCTTCTACGGCATGATAGGCGACAACACCGAAAAATCGCCCGTACCCGAAGGAGCGATTGCAAAGAACGGTTATATCTTATCGCACTTTGCCCGATATGCCACCAACATGACCCGCATTGCAGTAACAACCGACAAACCCGGCATGCTGATTACCGCCTATACCAATGAGGCTGGCAACGAAATAACTTTGGTGATGCTCAACCTGTCGAACGAAAAGCTGAATGTACTGGTTCCCGCAACCGATGTGAAAGAGGTAACTGCCGTGCAGACCACTGAAACTGTGAATATGGAGACTTCGGAAACCGGCATACTCAGCGAAGAGGAGGTTGCATACATCCTGTTGCCGGGCAACAGCATTGTATCGGCTCGCTTGAAGTATTGACAATACGAACCGGATAACACGAACCGGATAACGCGACAAGCAATCAACTACGTACAAGCATTATAGAACTTGAAACGGGCAGGAATCGAATGATTCTTGCCCGTTTTAAGTTGGCGTAGCAATCTCCCTTTCATCTGATGCAGATCTCCCTTTGAAGTGACACAAAACTCCCTTTGAAGTGACGCAGATCTCCCTTTCATCTGATGCAGATCTCCCTTTGAAGTGACACAGATCTCCCTTTGGTCTCTAACAGGTTGTCAAGAGACATGTTTCCATCAATTCATGGCAAATGTTAGTGAGTTTTTTATTTGTTTGTTGATAACAAACTTTTTCGTATCTTTGCCGCGTCAAAACAAACGCGGGTGACTCGGTCGCCTACGTGGAAACTCAATCGAGCTTCGGCGAAGAAGGGCTGAAAAGAGTTCTTAATCATGCTTTAAGCCACGGCAAAAAGGTGGGCGGATGGCTCAACGAAGAGGACGGACAGTTCTACTACGACAGCATCCGCATCTTCACCAACCTCGAAGCTGCCAAGCAGTTCGGGCGCGAGAACCGCCAGATTGCCATCTTTGACTTGACGCACCTAAGACTGATCAAGCTGTGAAACCGGTGGGGGAGCGATTCCCCACCATTTGCCCGTTCACGCGAAAACCATCCCGATGTTAAATCGTACAAATAACGTAAAAAAGTATGAAGAATGTAGATTTGCTCCCTCTCACTGCCGAGGTAAAAAAGCGTCTGGAAGAGTTCGCTAAGCAGTACCGCCGCATGGCACATATCGTGATTGACGTGGTATCGTTTGCCGACAACCGGCTCATCGTACGCGCCGAGCAGAAAGATTTGGTCGGTGGCAAGCTCCTGACCAAGAAAGAGCTGACCGAGCGCGTGCGCGAAATGTTTAAAGACGAGATTCCGCCGGAATGGAAGCTCACCGTCTCCGCCGTCAACTTCGACCGCAAGGACATCGACGACATCACCGTCGACTGGATCAAGACCCGTATGTCTAAGCTCGACATGAAGCCCAAGAACTTGAGCAACTATACCGGCATTGATAAATGCACGGTATCTTCGCTCCTGTCGGGCGACAAAGCCCTAACCAAATGGCACAAGGTGGCGCTCTATTACTTCTTTAAGTACTACGAAGTGGCACACTTCTAAAACACGCCTGTTCCTCACCTCATCGCTCGGCATATAGCACGCAGATGAGAGGGGATGGAGCGGATGAGCGCGGATTTTTAATTTTTAATTATTTAGTGACTACTTGTAAGTGCTTTAGTGACTACTTGTCAAGCTAAGGCGGTGTGCTTTAGCAATATGAATTGTTCTTACAATATTTGAAAGACAAGAGACGTTGACAGGAGTAATCAGAGCAAAGTCGTATACTTAACCAAGTTAAGTCGTATTATCAACCGGGTTAACTTATATCATGAACCCTGTTAAGTCGTATACTTAACTTTACCCCCTC
>JAISIN010000102.1 GCA_031262085.1 Prevotellaceae bacterium | reverse complement strand
CACTTACGTGCAGCGTTAATAATTCTCTTCGTTTTTGTATGTTAGTAGTAGGAATTTGAACTCGCTCTTGCGACTTCTTGAGCTTATTTCGACAACTTCTTGAAGTTATTTCGGTGACTTCTTGAAGTTATTTCGGTGACTTCTTGAAGTTGTTCCGGTAACTTCTTGAAATTGTTCCAGCGACTTCTTGAAGTTGTTTCGGTAACTTTTTGAAGTCGTTTCGGTGACTTCTTGAAGTTGTTCCGGTAACTTCTTGAAGTTGTTTCGGTGACTTCTTGAAGTTGTTTCGGTAACATCTTGAAGTTGTTTCGGTAACTTCTTGAAGTTGTTTCGGTAACTTCTTGAAGTTGTTCCGATGACTTCTTGATCTTGCCTCTACAACTTCTTGATCTTCCGAGAAGAAGTTCAAGATGTCATTGAAAAGAGCGCGGCAAAGGTAAGCAAAAGAAAATAGCTATCAAGATTTTTCAGATTCTTTAATAGAAGCGGGGGAAAAATATTACGGTTTATCAATGCACTTCATGTACTCCCACCATAAATATATTTAATAAGGAAAAAATGGCTGTAAATACCACAACATTGGCTACTCATTGAAAAGTCGAATATTTCTCGAAGAAAGTTGTTTCTTTATGATTGTTGTATCAAAACAACTTGTATATTTGCAGCATCTTTGGCGGAGAAGCAATTTGAAGCCAAAGATGACATATTGAAAGCGAAAGCGTTTACGATATTATCCGCGGTCTGAAATCTGGACAATTTCAATCTTCAAGGATAATAGACAGGACGCTCACGTCAATGCTATATACTCACCTCAGCGGGGGCTTATATAACAACGGCGTGGGCTATTGTTTATTACTTGAAGATCGGCAGTCCAGAGCCGCAGATCGGGTAATCACAATAGCTCCACGCTTTTTTTATGTCCGTATGTCACGGCACTTTAGATTCTAATATCGTAGCAAAAGGATGTATGAGTAACTTTCTGTATGAACTTGTTTTAATTAGATAGAAAATATGAAAACTCGTTTTGTGGAAACCAATAAAGAGCAATCCGCCGATTTGTGGCCAATATGTCCTACTTTTATAAGTAAGATAATAAGGAACACAAAGGGAGAAAGGCTGCAATCTGTCGATTATAATTCCCCCAATTTATTCGGGTTGTTTGAGGCTGATACTTTGCGCGGTTTTATTGCGGATGCAGCAGACGATGATCAGATCCAAAATACGTTATCCCTGTTTCAAGTGGTACCGGCGGAGTATGATGACGCAAAAACATATTTTGGTGGACGAACTGAAATCATGCCCTGTCCGAAAAGTGAGGTTATAAAAAGCATATTAGGAGAAAATAAGAAAATCATAAGAACAGATACTAAAAAATTGTATCCTATCAGTGATAGTTGCCAATGTTTTCGTAATAGTAATGGCAAAAAGATATGTTTTGAACTTGATAGTAGAATTGCAATATTGTATCATCCTGAATTGCTGAAATATCATTTATTTGATAAGTTTGATAAATATGTGGAACAGTTGCGAACGATCAGTGAACGATTCAATAATGAAGAAAAAAAAGGTGAAAAACATAATCATAAAAAATATAATAAAAAATATAATAATAAAGGAATAAGTATAGAACCCTATGAATATAAATATAGAGATGTCGGAGGAAATGAACAATGCCAAAAACGATTATATGTAAAATACCAATGTCCTTATTCTCTATTTCATGAGTATTTTTTTCCCATTGTACATTCAGGTAAGGTGGTGGCTGTTTTGATGCATGGTCAAGTGATAGAGCCGGGCACAAAGAAGATTTTTTCTGGATACAGAAAGGAAATACGTAAAGTTGCCGATGGTATAGACAAAGCGAAATTTAAAGTGACGGAGTCTCCGATGAACGATGATAGATTGGAGGCCATTACAAATAGAATAACAATTTTAGAAACTCGGATAAATGAAGAAGTCATATCGTGTGCAAACAAATTTGTTCTGCAAAAATTTGAAGAGATAGAGACTGATTTTCAAAAAAGTATTGATGATAAGATATCCTCGTGTCGCTCGAAAATGACAGAGCTTTCTAAAAGTGATTTTCGGCAGATATTGAACGAGGCTCTTCGGACGGTATGTAAAATCTTTAATCCGGAAGGTTTTATTCGATTATATACTCCCGGTAATCCTACGGATGAATATTTTCCTTATCGAACTACATTTAACTTGGTGGGTTGTTCGGATTCGGATATAGATGAAGGGAAGATTCCTAAGCAATATATTTTTGAGCACCTGCCTATATCTACCACAAATATTGAAGGTAATGATATTGAAGGTGATGAGTTGGCGCGTTACATCTTTCGTCCGAGTTTAAAGTGTAAAGAATACGAGGTTTTCCGGATACAAAATTTACTGCTTGAAGAAATGCGTATTTTGATCTGGAAAGAATACACAAATTGGCAAGTTCTGTATAAAGAACAATATCATAAATATTCAAACCGATTGAAGTCTGCCTATAAGGCGTTCATGGAACCTTATAATGTGCTGCAACGAATAGAGGTGGAGCGACTGCTTGAGGGAACTATTATGGCTTCCCATCATGAAGCAGCACAAATTCTACCTTTGGTTTATTCGACAATAGAGAAGTTTGACAACCGCCGCTCTATCACATCAAAACTTATATATGATAGTTTAAACCGTATCAAACTATTAGAAGGCATTTATAACCGAGCCTCCTTATTGTATAGAAATGATGAAGAAGATAAGGTATGGGAATGGAGCGACATATATCGCATGATTTATGCTTCTGTAAGCTTGTTTGAGGAAAAAGCTTCTTGCGATAATAACCAATGTATTGTTATTGAAGATGAACAAAAAAAGATCTTCCCTTATAGTAAATACGAAATATTTACTGTACCTGCTTATGTTAGTCACATACTTTTTAACTTAGTAGATAATGCCATAAAATATGGTATTCGAGGTAGTAAAATTAGAATTGGCATTACCGATGTGAAACGTAACCCGTATTCAGAGGATGCTATTAGCACTTTTAGTATTTCTATCATCAGCTACGGAGATAAAATAGATGATAAAGAGCGGTCGTGCCTTTTTGAACTATTCTATCGTTCGCAGGAAGCAGCTAAAAAGAAACAGGGAATGGGCATTGGACTATTTCTGGCAAAAAAGATGTGTGAACTTTTAGGGTTTGAGATAAGGTGCGAAGAAAGTAAAAAGATAGCAGACGGAAATTTGCCGGCTATTTATCAGTATAATCGTCAAAATGACATCAATGAACCACTGACTGAGAATCAAAAAGAGGTGGTTAATACAAAAATGAAAAAAGAAGATTGGCGACTTCCATCCGAATCGTATTATAAGCGCATTCTTGGGCATAAAATCTACCGGAATGAATTTGTCATTGTAGTCAAATGGTCGGCCGGGAATAATGAGTATTTGCGAAAGAATTTAATTAATAAAAATAGCAACAATGAAACAAATTTTATTCGTCGAAGATAACGGATCTTATTCTAAAGAAGTGAAGGAACGTTTATCGTCACTTAGGTTACAATACGATGTAACCTCTGCATATACTGTCTTGGAGGCATTATCTTGGTGGGAAGAGAAAGCGAAAGAGTTTGATTGTATCGTTCTTGATTTACAGATCAATCCCGAAGGTTTAGAGACAGATGAATATGATGAGTATGCCCCATTGTATGGGATGGCATTTTTGGATAAAATATTGAAAGACCTTCCTAAAGAAGAGATTTTGAAAATATCTGAAAAAGTCATTATTTCTTCTGCTTTCCTTCCTCAGTTGGATGATTGGTTGAGAATAAGGAAGCGTGACCTCAAATCTGTAACTCGAGTTCGAAAGTCTACTGATGGCATCGGAAAATTAGTGAATGAAATTGAAAGAAAATGCGGAAAATGATAAAAGTAAATATAGAAAAGTGTCTGAAAATCGGCATATACTTTATTTTGGCAATGGGTGTAGTCATTGCATTTGGACTTTATTTTTATGTGAATCATAAGACAAAAATAGTGTTTAATAAAATGCTTATCGAAGTAGATAGTTTATCTATCAGGGTGAAGCAACAGGCAGATCAGTATCCGACCATTGATCAAATGGCTAATGATGCTGTTACGAATCTTGCAGGGGATGCACAACCCAATATTGGCGTCTCAATTTCTAATTCTAATAAAATAGAAATGTCAGATGATAATAAAATAGGAATGTCAGATGATTGGAAGCATGATCTATTACATTTGAAAGATCGTCTCTTTGATGCGAATATTGTGACATTCTTGCTTTCATTTGCTATTGCCCTACTGATCATGTTAATCGTTCGTCAAACTGATAAAATAGAGAAAATCAACTCGGAGGTAGAGAGTGCTGTCAAAAAAATCAATTCGAAGGTAGAGAGTGATTTCGAAGAAATCAATTCGAAGGTAGAGAGTGCTATCAAAAAAATCAATTCGGAGGTAGAGAGTGCTGTCAGAAGGATTATATTTCAAAAGGAATTTACAAGAATTAATACATTAACTTCCCAAGGTTCCCTCCTTTGGTATGCATTGGTTGTGAAGGAGTATGTTCTAACTGCGGAGGCGTTGAACATTATTGCTCAAATGGATAGAGAAGTAAAATCTTTGTTGAAGGAAATTCCCTTGAATCCATCAAATGGTTCCGTGATCCTAAGAGAAGCCGAAAAAAGGCGGCTTATCGAAGTCATTGGGGATATAAAAGGTTTGTATAAAATTCATTTACTTGAGAAGAAAGCTGAAAATAGCAACAGATTGTCGCCAATACAATTATTAGACAAACATTTGAAAGATTTGGAAACAAGGATATATGCCATCAAAAGTATTGATTCAACAAATTCTTCTACTCAATCTTGAGGGTTCTTGAACTTGCTTCGACAACTTCTTGAACTTGTTCCGGCAACTTCTTCATCTTGCGAGAATAAGTTGCAGACCTCATTGGAAAGAGCGCGGCAAAGGTGAGCAAAATGGAATAGCTATCAAGATTTTTCGGATTTTTTAATAGAAGCGGAGGGAAGATATTACGGTCATCGGGGGTACTTCCTACAAAGGAGATGCAGAAGTCTTGCATAACCAGCACGATAAGCTCTGTGGTGATATTCTCTATGAGAAATTGTTCATCGTTTGTCATAACCGGTGGAGTAGTTTGACGGCGCGCTCGGTGCCGAAGATGCTCTACATCGTAGCTCTTATTCAGAAACTCAATGCCGCGATGCCACTTCAAATAGAGATACGCCTGCTGCGTCGTGAGGTGGTGCGTCCGGGCAAATTCGCCGATCACAATAACCCTATAATATCTCCGATGAAAATCATACGGAGGTGACGATATTCGGTACTCTCCTCAATGAAAACTATTCCCGACTATTGAAAGCACGCCCCGATCTGTCGATAGACGAGGTCATTGCGTTGGACAAGGTGCAGAAGAAGATACCGAAAACAGATATTGGAATTTATTGCTCAAAGGGGGGCGGCAACCAGAGAAGAGATTGCGTCTCTGATCATGCCGACATTGCCCGGAATGTCCGTAACCCGTTGATCGGAAGTAGAGGTAAGAAAGAAATTACTGTTCTTAAACATATTTTTGGAATAACTATTAGCTATTTATTCTTCATGCTATGTGAAATTTAACGCCTAACTTTGCCGCGTTAAAATGCACTTATTAAGTAATCGTGTACTAAAGAACAACTTAATGCACTCACAATCATGAAGAAAAAGATTCAATTTAGCCTCGTGTACCGAGACATGTGGCAATCTTCGGGGAAGTATCAGCCGCGTATTGACCAATTGGAACGCATAGCCCCGCTCATCGTCGAGATGGGATGCTTCGCCCGCGTCGAGACAAACGGCGGCGCATTCGAACAGGTAAACCTGCTGTACGGCGAAAACCCCAACAAAGCGGTACGTGCCTTTACCCGTCCGTTTAACGAAGCAGGCATACAGACACACATGCTCGACCGCGGACTAAATGCCCTGCGCATGTATCCCGTCCCTGCCGACGTGCGCCGACTGATGTACAAAGTAAAACATGCACAAGGTGTAGATATCACCCGCATCTTCTGCGGACTGAACGACACGCGAAACATTATCCCGTCTATTCGGTATGCGCTCGAAGCAGGCATGACACCGCAAGCTGCTCTCAGCATTACGCACTCGCCCATACACACGGTAGAGTATTACACCCGCGTAGCCGACGAACTGATAGCAGCCGGCGCTCCCGAAATCTGTCTCAAAGACATGGCAGGCATCGGACGACCCGAAACGTTAGGCAAATTGGTGAAAGCAATTAAGGAACGACATCCCGAAATTCTGATTCAGTATCACGGGCACAGCGGTCCCGGACTGTCGATGGCTTCTATCCTCGAAGTGTGCGAGAATGGAGCCGATATCATCGACGTAGCCATGGAACCCCTGTCGTGGGGAAAGGTACACCCCGATGTGATCTCCGTGCAAGCCTTGTTGCGCGATGCCGGCTTCGACGTACCCGACATCAACATGAAAGCATATATGCAGGTGCGCGCCATGACACAAGAGTTTATCGACGATTTTCTGGGCTACTTCATCGACCCGACCAACAAGCACGCTTCTTCCTTATTACTTAAATCGGGACTACCCGGAGGAATGATGGGATCGATGATGGCAGACTTAAAAGGGGTACAATCGGGCATCAACATGATGTTGCGTGCCAAGGAGCAGCCCGAACTAAGCCTCGACGATTTGGTCGTTATGCTCTTCGACGAAGTAGAGTATGTGTGGCCGCGATTAGGCTATCCACCTCTCGTAACCCCCTTCAGCCAGTACGTCAAGAACGTGGCGCTGATGAATCTCATGCAACAGGTCAAAGGCGAAGAGCGCTGGAGCATGATAGACAATCACACGTGGGACATGATTCTCGGAAAGAGCGGACGACTACCCGGCAAGCCGGCTCCCGAAATCGTAGCGCTTGCCCGGGAGAAGGATTACGAGTTTGTCGATACAGACCCCCAGCTGAACTATCCCGATGCCTTGGATGACTATCGCCGCGAGATGGAGCAGAACGGTTGGGGATATGGCGACGACGAAGAAGAGCTGTTCGAACTCGCCATGCACGACCGCCAGTACCGCGACTATAAGTCGGGCGCTGCCAAAGAAAGATTCGAAAACGAGCTGCAACGCGCCAAAGATGCCGCCATGGTAAAAGGCGGATATTCCGAAGAAGAGATCAAAAAGCTGAAACGTACCAAAGCCGACCCCATCTTGTCGCCCGACAACGGACAGGTGCTGTGGGAGGTATCGGTCGAAGGACCGTCGATAGCTCCGTTTGTGGGATACAAGGTACAACACGACCAAGTGTTCTGCTACATCTCCACACCATGGGGCGAATACGACAAAATATACACCGGCTTCACCGGCAGGGTCGTAGAAATCTGTGCCAAGCAAGGCGACATCATACACAAGGGAGACGTGATTGCCTACATCCAGCGAAGCGATATCTTTGCATAAGTAGGGATGCCTGCAATAAAATAAATATCCAATATACTCTAACCTTTTATCATATATATATTTATCTTTGCGGCGTGGTAAGGAATTACCACGCCTTTTTATTTATCATCACTCTAAAAGCAACACATTTATGAGAAGGAATCTGCTTACGCGCCTCACGGCAATGGTTCTTGCAGCTGTAGCCATCGCAGCCTGCACGACGCAACCCAAGATGGAAGAGTACGCAAACGTTATTCCAAGCGATGCAACCATGCTGATAGGCATGAATTGCCAGCAGTTAGGAAACAAATCGGGAATAACAGCCGATGACCCGTTGATGCAACGAATAACGGACTCTATGAAAGAAGGCATTGATGCCGCTACCGTCAAAGACTTGGAAGTTATCTTGAACGACCCGACAAAATCGGGTCTCGACGTGGCAGCCCCCATGTACGTCTATACACAAGAAAATGCAACCCAGACACTCGTCAACTTCGTTGCCAAAGTGCAAAACGAACAAGCCTTGCAAAAGCTGTTAGAAACATTGAGTAAAGAAGGTATATGTACCGCACCCCAAAAAGCCGACGGATTCAGCTTTGCTACGATACAACAAGATGCCGTCATTGCCTACAACGGCAGCACGATGCTGATTCGCACAGTCGACGGAAACATGGAGCAGGTCAAACAAGAGATTACCGCCCAACTCAAACAGACTGCCGAACAGAGCATTGTGTCTACCGAAGGATTCAAAAAGCTGCGCGCCATGGAGGGAGATGTGGAATGTTTGGTCGTGTACGACAAATTCTTCGAACAAGTATTCAAGTCGGCAAACATACCTGTCGAACAACTGTCCCAGATGCCCGTTATGCAGCGTCTTATGAACAATTACAAAGACGCTCAAATGATGTCTGCCATCTGCCTCGACGACGGCAAAATCAGCTTGAAGTACGACCTGACAACAACCAATCCCCAAACCCAAGCCTTTCTGGATGAGAACAGTGCATCCCTGACGCCGCTAAAGAACAAGTTCTTGAAAAACTTCCCGCAATCATCGCCCCTGCTGTTCAGCTTCGGCGTCGACGGAGTTAAATTCTACGATTCTATGATGTCGCAGATAGAACTCTTCCCTGCCGAAGCCAAGTCTTACATGCAAACAGATGTAACCCAAAAGATATGCAGCCTGTTCAAAGGCGACGTCACGTTCGGCATCACCGACATCCCCATGGGACTGCCTACCTTCCTGCTGCTGGCAGAAGTAACCGATGCTGCTCCGCTAAACAGCTTAGTTGTCGACATACCGGGTGTTCAGAAAGAGAAAGAAAACGAATATAGCTATACCTATATGGGCATGTTCACCTTCTATTTCGGCATACGCGACAACGTGCTCTATGCCACCGACGACAGCAAACTCTGCGCCGACCTGAACAAAGCGGTCGATTCGTCGATGGAGAAGAGTAGCTACCTTGCCAAAATGAAAGGGAGTCATTCAATCTTAGCCATCAATGCAGAGACACTGACTGCCTCACCCCTGATCAAGATGGCGATACAGCAGGGCGGACAGGAAGCGGCTCTTATCATGACCTTGGTAAACAAGATGAGCTACCTGACTGCCTGCTCCGAAAAGATGTCCGGCGAAGGCATACTCTATATGAAGGATACCCAAACCAACGTACTCAAACAATTTGTCGACTGGGGAAAAAGCCTGGCAGGCATGTAACATGACCCCAACGACCCCACAACCCCGTTTTACATGGATATAATTCACCTTCGGCAAACACTTCCACAAGTGTTTGCCGAGCGCAATGTCGTCACTTCAGACGTGTGGCATCAACAATGTGTGCTGCAAAAGGGAGAGAGCTACCTTATAGAAGCAGCATCGGGCACAGGGAAATCATCGCTGTGCAGTTTTCTTTACGGCTATCGCACCGACTATCAAGGCATCATCACCTTCGATGGACGAAACATACGGTCGTTCTCCGTATCCGAATGGACAAACATCCGACAACACACCTTGAGCATTCTCTTTCAGGAGCTGCGCCTCTTCGACGAGCTGACCGCCTTCGAGAACGTACAGCTCAAAAACAGCCTTACCAATCATAAAAAGAAAAAAGAGATGCTGAACATGTTCGACATCCTCGACATAGCCGACAAAGCAGATGTGCCGGTAAGTCGGCTCTCCTTCGGGCAGCAACAGCGCGTGGCATTGATACGCGCACTCTGCCAGCCGTTCGACTTCATCTTGCTGGACGAACCGATCAGTCACCTCGACGACAACAACGCCGCCGTCATGGCACAACTGCTTGCCGAAGAGGCTGCCCGCCAAAAGGCAGGTATTATCGTCACCTCGATAGGGAAGCACCTCAACCTGACATACAACAAAGTATTGAAACTATGAACCGCCTACTACTCAAACTTCTGCGCCAACGCGTCAGCACCGGACAATCGGTTGGATTCTTACTCGCCAACCTGACAGGCATGCTAATTGTACTGACAGGCTTGCAATTCTATCGCGATGTACTGCCCCTCTTTACGCAGGGCGACAGCTTTATGCAACGCGATTATCTCATCACCACCAAGCGCATCACCGCCATCGGGTCGTTGTCGGGACAAAACAATACCTTCAGTGCCAACGAGATAAACGATCTCAAAGCACAGCCCTTCGTCCGCCATGTTGCCATCTTCACCCCCTCGCTCTTCTCGGTATCGGCAGCCGTAGGCATGCAGCAGACAGGCATGCGCCTCAGCACGGAGATGTTTTTTGAATCTGTGCCCGACAGTTATATTGACGTTAAACTCGAACATTGGCACTTCGACGAGCAGGAACGGGTGATACCGATCATCATTCCCCGCAATTACCTCAACCTGTATAACTTCGGATTTGCACAAAGCCGAAGTCTGCCCAAAGTATCGGAAGGTGTGACAGCCCTCATTCAGTTAGACATCACCCTGCGCGGAAACGGACGGCAAGAGACCTGCAAAGGGCGTATCGTGGGCTTCTCGGACAGGCTGAACACCATCCTCGTGCCGCAAACGTTCATGGAATGGGCAAACAACACCTTTGCTCCGCAAAAAAAGGTCGTTCCCTCGCGCCTCATCGTAGAGGTGAACAACCCTGCCGACGCTGCCATTGCCGACTATTACCGTACCCACCGGTACGAAACCGAAGGCAACAACCTCGACGCCGGCAAAACCACCTACTTCCTGCGCCTCGTGGTAGGCATCGTGTTGGGAATAGGCATCGTCATCACGTTGTTGTCCTTCTATATCCTGATACTGAGCATCTTCTTACTGCTGCAAAAAGATACCGTCAAGCTACAAAACCTGCTACTGACAGGTTATAGTCCTACCCGCATCGCCCTACCCTACTGCCTGCTCACCACGGGGCTGAACGTGGTTGTGCTATTGCTTGCCTTAGTGGGCACCTCATGGATACGTACTACCTACTTGCCTGTTCTGCAAACCCTAAACCCGCAAGTCGAGCCGGTTTCGCTTTTACCGACATTCGTCGCAGGAGTATTACTCTTTGTCATCGTATCGCTTCTCAACATCGGGATGATACGAAAAAAGATCAACAGCATTTTGTAACCTCCCAACGCAGTACCTTGAAAGAGATCTTTGCCTCGTTGTGGCACCTGTTCTTCCCGCATCGGTGTGTGGTTTGCGGTTCGCCGGTTACAGCGGGCGAAGAAGAGCTTTGCTATCGTTGCAACATCGACCTGCCCCGCACCGGATTTCGCGACCCTAACGACAATCCGGTGGCACGGATGTTTTGGGGCAAGATGCCGATTGTGCGCGCCACCTCCTATTTCTATTACGACAAAGGCAGCCTTTTCCGGAACATTCTCTATCGCCTGAAATACGAAGGACAAAAAGAGTTGGGCGCTGTGATGGGACGCTTCCTGGCAGCAGAACTGCAACCTTCGGGATTCTTCGACGGCATAGACGTGATACTGCCCGTACCGTTGCACCGCCACAAACTACAAACGAGAGGCTACAACCAGAGCGAATGGATCGCGCGCGGCATAGCCGAAATAACGGCGCTACCCATAGATACCGAAATCATTGTCCGCGAAAAGAATAACGAGACACAAACCCATCGGTCGGGACTCGACCGGTGGCACAATGTCGACCACATCTTCAAACTCCGTCATCCCGAACGGGTAGCCGGAAAGCACGTCTTGATTGTAGACGATGTCATCACCACCGGTTCGACTGCCACCGCCTGTGCCGACACGTTGCACGAAGTCGAAGGCATACACATCAGTGTGCTAACCTTGGCAACGGTAAGAGCTTGATATCCGTCCCCTCGCCGGCACGATACAACGAGCCGATACTCATAGAGAGACGCCCGTTTGCCGACGCCCGCGCAAAGAGTACGTGCGCCACGTGTTCTTGCACCTTCGGTTCCGAAGAGTGCCCCAGCACCACAGCGGTAGCCCGTTGCAAGGCAGGTTCCATGTGTTGCATCGCCTGATAGGAAGTGAAATAGACATAAACCACCGGCGCGCGCAAGCGCAACGATGCCAGATACGATGTATAACGTTCGGACACATCACCCGATACGCTAACCACGAGACGGCTGCACCGGTTCAATCGCTCTTCCATAAACGGTCTGCCCACAAGGGTGGTATCGGCAGGTGTAAGCGAAAGATGTTCTATCGGGACAGGCGAGTTCCTGCGCAGTGTCTCTACAAAGAGCGAATCCTCGCCTTGCCCTACGCTCAGCACGGTGATGGATTGGTTGTCGACAGGCGTCAACGGCAACATGCCATACTTATCTATTACCGTCACTGCCGCCGTATGGAGACGCGTTGCCAGTTCGCGCGCCTCGGGAGTATTCATGCGATAGCTGATGCCGCTTACCTGCACCGGCTTCGGTCGACGGCGGGCACCGAGCATATATTTATAGGTGAGCACTCGCCGACACCGCTCTTCCACCACGCTCAGGGGGAGCGTGCCGTTGTCGACAGCCTCATACAGTTCACGCATCACCTTCTCGGTGGCGGGCTGTATCAGCACCATGTCGTTGCCTGCCAACAGCGCTTTGATGGTAACCTGCGGCACATTCGACGTTCCTTTCATAGCCAGCGCATCGGTAAATATCAACCCTTTGAAGCCCAACTCTTTGCGCAGCAGCTCCGTCACCACGTTGTGAGAGAACGAGGCAGCCGTTGTACCGTCGGCATCAAAAGCCTGCACTTGCAAATGACCGACCATGATGCCGCCAATGCCGGCATCAATCAACTTGCGAAACGGATGAAGCTCTACGCTGTCTAACCTTGCGCGGTCATATCGGAGTATGGGCAGCGCCAGATGAGAATCGACATCGGTATCGCCATGACCCGGAAAATGCTTGGCTACCGGCAAAACACCACCCGCCTCCAAGCCACGCATATAGGCAACCGCCTTCTCGGCGACCAAGTGCGGGGTATCGCCAAAAGAACGTACATTAATAATGGGGTTGAGCGGGTTGGTATTGACATCGGCATCGGGTGCAAAATTGACGTGCACACCCAATATCTGTAGTTCGCGTGCCACTTCGCACCCGTAATCATACAACAACCGGTTGTCGGTGATACATCCCAACGACGCATTACGTGGAAAATGAGGCATATCCTCCAACCGCATACCCGGTCCCCACTCTCCGTCGAAAGTGATGAGCAGCGGAACCTGCGCTTCTCTCTGCGCCAGATTGGTCAGCATAGCCTGCTCCTCAGCAGTACCTTTCCCAAACAGTATCGCTCCTACACGATACTTGGATGCGGCATCGCGAATCAAACGCCTTTGTCGTTTGCTGTCTTCTGCCGTAATGGTGTACACCACCAATTGTCCTATCTTTGCCCGGGTGTTCATCTTTTCCATCACCGAATCGACCCATGCCCGACAAAGAGCGTCGGTCGGTGACGGCAAGAAAGAGGTTTGCGCACAAACCCTATCGGCATGCCAAAGCAGCAGCATCAATAGTGCGAAAGAGAATAATCGCTTCATTACCGATTGAATGTTAGCTTTATTTCCCCTACAAACACACCGTTGCTGCCGCTATGCAGCACGGGGATGTCCCGACCTTGTTGATTGGGAATAAATTGGGGTGCTGTCATAAAAGTGTGCGTATGCCCGCCCAGTACGAGGTCAATGCCCGATGTCTTCTGCACCAATTCTTCGTCGCAAGGCAAAATTCCCAGTTCAAAACCGAGATGCGACAGGCAGATGACCACATCGCACTTCTCCTGATGGCGCAACAAGTCTGCCGTTTTTTGAGCGGCAGCAATCGGATCGTGATAAACAACCCCCTCACAGTGCGATGCCTGTACCAGTCCCTCCAATTGCGGGCTGATGCCGAACACGCCGATCTTCAATCCCCGACGGTGCAAAATAGTGTAGGGCTTCACCAGCCCTTCGAGCACGGTTCCCGCTACCTCATAGTTGGCACAGACTATCGGAAATGTAGCCATGCGAAAGAGACGTGCCATATTTTCCAAGCCTGAATCGAACTCATGATTGCCAATCGCCATCGCATCATAGTGCATCAGGTTCATCATCTCTACCTCCACTTCGCCGTGAAAGAAATTATAATAGGGGGTGCCTTGCGAGATGTCTCCGCAATCGAACAGTAACAAGTCGGGGTGTGCAGCCCGCTCCCGTTCTACAAAGGTAGCTCGCCGCACCAATCCGCCCATGCCCGCATGCCGGTCTGCCGATTGGGTCAGGATGGGTTCTACACGGCTGTGCATGTCGCTGGTATGCATGATCAATAATTGGTGCGGTTGCTGTGCCGATAGCATGGCGGGCAGAGCCACCCACATCCACAGCAACACCGAATATAGTTGTTGTTTCTTCATCGCTTTTTACTCTTTAGTTGGTTGATTCGTCAGGCTTGATAACCACGATTCTTCCATCCGTCACGGCATTGATTGCTTTTTTCTTTGCCGTTTGCGCTTCGATGTAACGGATAAACAAGTCGCGCAGGATGGAATGTTCGGGACAGATTCGCGTCACTGCCTTTTTCATAGACAACATTCCGTCATTGCCTTCTGCCAGATAATCGATGGTAGCGAGCGTATAGAGTTTCTCGTCGTCTATGGGGCTGCCGCCTACGGTAGCTTCCAACAGCCTGCCCTCGTCGGTAATCACCAAGCGTGCACCACTAAGCCCTTCGCCACCAAGAGATGCTATCTCGGCAAACAACTGCTTCAAGTCTTTCCCCTTGAAGGTAAGAATGCAGAGGGCGTTATCAAAGGGGCAAATCTCAAAGATCGCGTCAACAGTGATCGGTCCCGCAGTCAGAATATTGCGCACTCCACCCATGTTCATCACCGCCACATCGGCGGGTTTACCCGTTATCGGTTGTGCCGATTGGCGCAACATGTCGGCTATCAGATTGGAAAGCGGACTCTCCGGACGCCCTTTATCCAAGGTTTGCCGGGCAGTGCCTATCACACGATACATCTCACGATCGATCTTCGCTTTATAAGGCGCCAGCAATTCCACCGCCAGCGAATCGGGATGAGCATCGAAAGTGCTGTCTATGGCAACCATAGTTCCCTCTACATCAACGACTTGATACGACGGACGGCAGGCGCTCAACAAGCACACAAGAACAAAAAGACGAGATATAAATCTTACATTAGCTCTTCTATTCATTGGAAATATTCATAATTTGATTGGAAAATCGCGCCAAAGGTAGTAATTGTTGATTATATATTCGATGAAAACCCGTTAATTTGCAGAATATTTGTAGGATAAGAACGATATATGAACACCTCAAACAAATGGAGTTTAATGACTTATACTCCCGATAAGCGGGAGAGTTGGAACAGTTTCGTGCAGAAATCAAAAAACGGAACCTTCCTGTTGAACCGCAACTACATGGATTATCATGCCGATCGCTTCGCCGATGGTTCGCTGATGCTCTATCGCAACCGGCAGTTGATGGCGTTGCTGCCGGGCAACCTCACCGGAACATGTTTCTATTCGCATCAAGGATTGACGTATGGCGGACTGATTCTACCGCCTGCCGCCACGCTGAGCCAAGCAGAATATGCCTTCCGCCTTTCGCTGGAATACCTGCACGACCACTGCCACCTCACCGCTTTCGTCTACCGCGCCATCCCTCACATCTACCACCGGTACCCTGCCGAAGAAGATCTCTATCTGTTGAACCGACTGGGCGCCACGCTCAAAGCACGCCACTTGTCGTCGGTAGTGCCTGCCGACCATCGACTGCCTTTTCGCACGCTGCGCCGCCGACAGTCGAAGCGAGCCTGCAACCGGCATCTGATCTTGGTCAACGATACGCTCTTTGCACCCTATTGGGACATCTTGGAAGAGAACCTACGCACCCGACACGGCGTTGCCCCCGTACATACCTTGGAGGAGATCACGCTACTGCGGCGTCGCTTCCCCAACAACATCGCCCTCTACCGCGTATGCAACGACAGGCAGGCAACCCTTGCCGGCTGCGTGGTGTACGAAACCGATACTGTGGCGCACGTACAGTACATCGCCTCTTCGTCGCAGGGACGGAAGGCGGGCGCGCTCGACTTGCTGTTCGACGATCTGATTCATACCCGCTATGCCGACAAGCGTTATTTCGACTTCGGCATTTCAACCGAACAAGACGGACAGGTATTGAACGAGGGATTACTGTTTCAAAAAGAGGGATTCGGCGCCCGCGCCGTGATGTACGATACTTACGAGTTGAAGCTATGACGATACCCTACTTGAACCTGCAACAACTCAATGCCTCGTTCGATCCGCAACTGTCGGAAGCCGTGCGGCAGATCGTCGGCTCAGGGCAGTACCTGCGCGGCGAAGCGACCCACCGCTTCGAGCAGCAGTTTGCCCGCTACTGCGGCGCCGCACGCTGTATAGGTGTAGCCAACGGGTTGGATGCCCTGACGCTGATCTTTCTGGCGTATCGCGAGATGGGCACGCTGCATGCCGGCGACGAGGTCATCGTTCCTGCCCATACTTATATTGCCACCTTGCTGGCAGTGCTGCGTGCCGGACTGAAACCTGTGCTTTGCGAACCGCGATTCGACACGTGCAACATCGATCCGGAAGCTGCCGAGCGGCTCGTCACTTCGCACACCCGAGCCATCTTGCCCGTTCATCTGTATGGCAGACCTGCCGATATGAATGCGCTCAACCAGTTGGCTGACCGACACAAGCTGTTGGTTGTCGAAGATGCGGCGCAAGCCCACGGCAGCCGACCGCTCACCGGTGCAGCAGCTGCCTACAGCTTCTATCCTGCCAAGAATCTGGGAGCATTGGGCGACGGAGGGGCGGTGGTGACCCACGACATCCGCCTTGCCGACACCGTCCGGTCATTAGCCAACTATGGCTCTTCCGACAAATATACCTTTATATATAAGGGTGTCAACAGCCGGTTGGATGAGGTACAAGCTGCTGTACTGTCCGTCAAGTTGCTGCGTCTCGACCCGGACAACGAGCGAAGACGCGCCATCGCCCGCCGCTATCTGAAAGAGATACCGTGGGAACGCGTCGGCATCACCGCTCCGGTAACAGTCACCGGCATCGAGCCGGACAATGTCTTCCACGTCTTTCCCGTCTTCACCCCGCACCGCGATGAGTTGCAACAACACCTACTGCGACAGGGCATCGGGACGCAGATTCACTATCCCATTCCGCCGCATCGACAACCGGCTTTGTCGGCGATGTATGGCGAGCTGCACCTGCCCATCACCGAACGTATCCATGCCGAAGAGCTGAGTCTACCTATCTCGCCTTTGCTGTCGGAAGAGGAGGTGACGAACGTTATTGAGGCGATTGCGTGTGCACCATTTTAACGCCGTAGTACCTTCCCGTTCACGCCTTTTACCCTATCAAATATCGCCCGATGTTGCGGGTCTCCTTGTCGAAGCTCACACCTACCTTTACGAGTTTGCGCCCGTCGAGGGTGTAGGGCAGCAGATACTCTTGGCTCTCTATCTGTTGTAGGGCAGCTTCGGCGGTGTCGTTGAGCTTGAATTCGAACACGTAGATATACTTGTCGGTCTTCACCACCGCATCGGCTCTGCCGCGGGCGCTACGTACTTCGGCTTGCACGAAGGTACCTATCAGGGTAAGCACGACGTAGAAGATGGCTTGGTAGTGGCGTTCGGTATCGTCGCTTAGTTCGTATGGGATGCCGGCGAAGAATACTTTCATGCCTTCGAGGAAGTTCTCTACGTCTCCGACATCGAGCAGGTCAAGGAAGTAGTTGATGTACGAAGCGGTATTGCCATCGGGTACGGTGGTGTAGTAGGGCGATAAGAATTTGATAAATCCATAGCGTACCTCTTCGTTGGGAAAGCCCAACGTGTACAATCGTCTTTTCGGTTGATAATCCACGATAGTGAGGTAGCCACTCTGGTAGATGAGTGGGATGGGGTTGCTCTTGTCTGCCTTATATTCGTCGAAGTCGCTACTTGCCATGCGGGCACCGTCCACCAGCTTGCGCAGGTCGTAGTTGCTTTCGGTCAGCAAATTGGCAAGGAAAGAGGGGGTGCCGGTTCGGAACCAGTAGTCATCAAAGGTCCTGTATGCCAAGGCATTTAGCACGCTGAACGGATTGAACATACCGGGCGCATAAGGAGCAAAGTGATACCCGTCATAGCGTTGTGT
>JAISIN010000101.1 GCA_031262085.1 Prevotellaceae bacterium | reverse complement strand
GGCGTTGGCTTCACGGGCACCGTCGAAAAGGGCGTGTGGGACTACGAACGCAACAAGGTGCATATCAACTTCAGCCAGAGCCGCGACCTTGCCGATGCCTGCAACAACGACGTGCACGTTAACATCACCTCCGAGCAGAGCCAGCCCATCTACATCAACAGCGTCAGCGCCGCCGCCACCCGCGGCAGCGAAGCGCGCAACACCGTAGCAGCAGGCAAACCCGCCGTGTTCACCGGTAAGAACATCCAACTCGCAGGCACCGACCCGTCGGTGGGCGTCACGCTGCGCAACGTGCAGACGGGTGCGGTGACCAAAGTCGACCCCGACATGTTCTCGCAAAACACCAAGTCGAAGCTCTCATTCGTCATCCCCGCCGGACTGCCCGACGGAGAGTATGAGCTGAAAGTGACGACGCAGTATGGCGGCGGAGGCAATGATTTGAAAAGTCCCCGCAGTGCCGTGCAGACCGTTTATATCGGAGCAAGCAAACCGGTCGATCCGGTCGATCCCGATGATCCCTACCAATAGGTGATTCATCCCCACTTCGGGGATAGGGGTATCCCCACTTCGGGGATATAGGTATCCCCACTTCGGGGATAGAGATATCCCCACCTCGGGGATATAGGTATCCCCGGTTCGGGGATAGAATTATCCTCTATCCCAACAAACAAAACCAACGGACGCGGAGTGTGAGAAGAGATGCGGCAGTGTGCAATATCGGACACTGCCGCTTTTTTATGCCAAAATTCCCATGAGACAACCTTACTACACGCAAGACAAAAAGGGCATCGCCAACGAATCCCCGGTCAAGAGCCTCAAGAGCGAATAACCATTTGCCAAAACTGAAAACAGAAAAGCGCCAAAACTGAAAGTAAATCCTTGCCATTTCTGAAAGTAACTTTTCGAATCGCTTTGCACCCGCGACATGCGAATCTATGCCCAAGCCAACGATGGAAACAAACTTCGCCGCAAAAGTAGAGATTAAACTTTGCGCGGGATATAATATCCGATAACATAACCAAAAATAATCGCCAAAGAGTTGCACAATCATTAAACACGGCATACCTTTGCGTCATGAGGAAAATAAAAGGAGGAATACTATGCCTGTAAAGAACAAAATTTTTGATGTAAGCGCAGACCTTGATAAAGAATTTGGTCTGCCCGGAACGCCTGAGCGTAAAGCTGCGGAAGAAGAGGCTTATGCTTTTTATACCGGGAGTGTATTGCACGAAGCGCGGAAAGAAGCTAAGATAATACAAGCCGAACTCGCGAAGCGGATAGATTCGACTAAATCTTATATCTCGCGTATCGAAAACGGATTGTTAAGTCCCAGTTTGAGTACGTTTTATCGGATCATCCATGCCCTCGGAATGAAAGTAGAGATCGAGCACATCGAACGTTCAACAATTTAAATATCAATATCAGTATGAAAAAGTATGGTTTGCTACTCACGATGTTCCTCTGCACCTGCCTCTCGGCACAAGAGACGGCGGTGGAGACAACGATTCAAGACATTTCCTACACCACGTCGCACGACGACTATGCGCAGGCGCGCTGCAAGCTGGATGTCTACTATCCGGCTGGATTGACCGACGCCCCCACGGTGGTCTGGTTCCACGGCGGCGGGCTGACAAGCGGCAGTAAATTCATCCCCGAGCAGCTGAAGAAGCGCGGCATGATTGTCGTCGGCGTCAACTATCGCCTGCTGCCCAAGGTGCCGGTCGACAGCTGCATTGACGACGCTGCCGCTGCCGTGGCATGGGCGTTTCGCAACGTGCGCAAATATGGCGGCGACCCGCAGAAAATCTTCGTCTCGGGGCACTCCGCCGGCGGCTACCTCACGGCGATGATCGGATTGGACAAACAGTGGCTGCGCAAGTACGACATTGATGCCGACAGCATCGCCGGACTGATCCCGTTCAGCGGGCAGGTGGTCAGCCACTATGCCTACCGTCAGATGCACGACATCGGCGCCCTCCAACCCACCATCGACCGCTACGCCCCGCTCTTCCACGTCCGCAAGGATGCCCCGCCGCTCGTGCTCATCACGGGCGACCGCAACCTCGAACTTTACGGGCGCTACGAAGAG
Organism: Prevotellaceae bacterium; assembly: GCA_031262085.1. Lineage (GTDB taxonomy): Bacteria > Bacteroidota > Bacteroidia > Bacteroidales > Bacteroidaceae > Bacteroides. Next base: position 50,575 of record JAISIN010000101.1, on the reverse strand, counting down.
AACGCCTATCTGTGGCGGATGATGCAGCTTGCCGGTCACCCCGAGACCTCGCTCTACGAGCTGGGCGGCTACGACCACGGCGCGATGGCGGATCCGGCGTTCCACATCCTGCTCAACCACCTGCGAACCATCCTGCGTGAACGGGAAGAACAAGCGGCAGCCAAGTTGGCGCTGCCCCGCGCTACGCCGCAGAGCGAGCGGGTCGACGCGGCAGGCTTGGAGCGTTTCCTCGACAAGGCAAAGGCAGCCAATCTGGAGGTACACAGCCTGATGGTGGTGCGCCACGGCAAGGTGGTCTTCGAGCGGTGGAACGAAGGACACAGCGCGACGGAGGCGCACGTCATGCACTCGGTCAGCAAAACGTTTACCGCCACGGCGGTGGGCTTTGCCGTGAGCGAGGGGCTGCTCAAGGTGACCGACAAGGTTATCTCGTTCTTCCCCGACAAACTGCCCGCACAGGTGAGTGACAACCTGCGCGCCATGACCGTCAAAGACCTGCTCACCATGAACGCCGGCAGCGACGAAGCGGAGGTGGGAAAGATTATGCGGCAGCAGGGGAAAGACTGGGTAGAGGCGTTCCTGGCAGTGCCCGTGATACACCGCCCCGGCACGTTCTACGACTACAGCAGCCTCTCTACCTACATGCTTTCCGCCATCGTGCAGAAGCTGACGGGAGAGAAAATCGTCGACTACCTCACCCCGCGACTCTTCCGTCCGTTAGGCATCATCAAACCGCGGTGGCAAGAGAGTCCGCAAGGCATCAACACCGGCGGATGGGGACTTTACGTCCGCACCGAGGACATGGCAAAGCTCGGTCAGCTCTTCCTCCAAAAAGGGATGTGGAACGGCAAGCAGCTCCTGCCCGAATCGTGGATTGCGGAAGCCTCCGCCCGCCAAGTGGCGTCCCTACCTGCCGGAAGCAAGAAAGAGACGCTCACCCCCGAGCAGAAGAAGGGCGACTACACCCGTGGTTACGGCTACCAGATGTGGCGCTGCCCCTACAACGGCTACCGCGCCGACGGCGCCAACGGACAGTTTATCATCATCCTGCCGGAGAAAGAGGCCGTGATCGTCCTCACCTCGAACGTGCGGGACATGCAGGCGGAGCTGAATCTGGTGTGGGAGAATATCTATCCGGCGATCAAGAGGTAGAAAGGCAGGACTTATGCTGCGATTTTAATAGTCAGCCCGTCCAAAGCATGCTTTGAACGGGCTGACTATTTATGGCGTAATCAGAATAGTCTCGATTTCTTGGATTTTATCGAACCCTAAGTCGGCAGTACAAAGGGGTAGCTTCAAGCATAACGCTGTGGCTGCGATAACGGCATCAGGTAGTTTTACGCTATATCTCTGCTTTAGCGATATGGCAGCTTCTTTTATTGATTCGGTCAATCTAATGATAGGAAGACCGCTAAGGAGCATTCGGATTTCATCAGCCTCATGCGGCAAGATACCTCTCTTTCCAAGTAATTCTATCTCGGTAATAACGGATACTGCCGGTGTGCATTGAATAAATCCCCGCATAGACGGATTTCCCTCTATTGCATATATAATGGCATTTGTATCTGCTACGAAGTCGACTTTATCCATTTCTCTCCGCGCTTTGATACTTCATTCCGTCTAAACCACGCTTCAGTTTCCCGTAGATGTCACCGATGGTTTTACGGGGTTTGTTGGGACGCGCAGGTCGCGGCAAATGCTTGGTTGGGTTAACTGCGTTTTTTGTTTCCATTCTCATTTTGTTTATCTGATGCGGCAAAGTTAATACTTAATCCTGACGATAATCTAATAAAGAACAATTTTATTCCTTTCATAATTTCATAAATAGAACATACCCGCCCTGCGGGCACCCCTCCTCCGGTGGAGGAGGGGAACCGGAAAGCAATCTGCATTTTGACACACCCCTCCCAGAGAGAGCGTCTCGGAGGTACTTGCGAAAGCTCAGTAGAAAAGCGCCAAAACTGAAAATAGAAAAGCGTCAAAACCGAAAATGAAAAGACGCCAAAACTGAAAGTGAATCTTGCCATTTCTGAAAGTAACACTATCTTTGCAACTCATAATCAAGGATATAAAAAAACAAAATATCATCATCTGCAATATATGAAACAATCGGATAATCAACAGTGTAACATTGAACGCCACCCGCTCACCCCGTTTCTTCCGCCCCATGCGAAACTGCTCATGCTGGGCAGCTTTCCGCCCCAGCGCAAGCGGTGGTCGATGGATTTCTATTACCCCAACTTCAACAATGATATGTGGCGGATTATGGGACTTATCTTCTTTCAAGACAAAGAGCATTTTATCGATGAGGGCGGGAAAGCATTCTGCCGCCCGCGCATAGTCGACTTCCTTACGGAACAAGGTATAGCCCTGTTCGATACTGCCACTGCCGTTCGCCGACTGAATAACAATGCTTCGGATATGTTTTTGGAGATTGTGGAAGCTACCGATGTGGCTGCACTGCTTCGCCAACTGCCGGAGTGTTGTATCATAGCCGTTACGGGACAAAAAGCATGTGACACGCTGTGTGCCCGTTTCAACGTCGTCGAACCCAAAGTCGGCAGCTATACCGAGTTTGAATTCGAGGGGCGAGGGATGCGGCTCTATAGGATGCCGTCGTCGTCACGGGCTTATCCGCTCAAGATAGAGAAGAAAGCGGAGATATATAGGGGGATGTTCCGTCCGATATCGCACGCCCCCGTCCGATATTGAACACCCCCTGTTCTATTTATATATCTATTTTCAAGCGCATTACATATTTGGCACGTCTTATGCTTGTATCAGTTCGACAATAGTAATGTTTAATAGAAATATACCGATACACTTTTATGAAGTCACTTTATTACACCCTCCGTACGCTGTTGCGGGGACGAAGCACGAACCTGATCAAGATAGTCTCACTCGGACTGGGACTTACGCTGAGCATCCTGCTCTTTGCACGTGTGGCGTTTGAATGGAGTTATGATAACTGTTTTCGCGATGCGGATAACCTTTATCAGCTTTTTGCCGTGTGGACACAAAATGGCGAAACCTTTCCGCCGAGTGAGATGAACATGGGACCCATAGCCGGCGCCATTCTCGAAAACTTTCCCGAAGCCATAGAGGCAGCCACCAGCACTTGTCTCTACACCGCCTCTAAACCACTGTTCTATGGCAGCATGCAATTCGACGAACGAAAGGTGATGGCAGATTCGCTCTACTTCCAGACCATGGGCATTGAAGTGTTGCGCGGTAACACACGCGATTTGACCAACCGCGATGTGCTCTTCCTGAGCGACCGTCTGGCAGCACGCATCTTTGGCGATGACGACCCGATAGGTAAGGTCGTCAGCTATGGCAAGGAGATTGAGATGACTGTACGCGGCATCTACCGCGCCCTGCCCGAAAACACCCGATTCCCCTACGAAGCCGTTCTATCGATGCCCACGGCATGGACACGCGAACTGACCAATTATTCGTGGTATGGCGGCGACAGTTACCCCGAGTTTATCCGTTTCCGTCAGGGCGCCGATAAGGGCGCTGTCATTGCCCGTATGGACGACTTGATGGCAAAATATCTGCCTTCCGAGCTGAAGGAAAAGATGAAGATTGCCTACACTACGCAGCTTCGTCCCATCCGCAGCGTTTACCGTACCAGCTCTGAGGTAAAATCGATGATTGTCATCATGAGCTTGCTGGGATTTGCCATCCTCTTCATCACGGCGCTTAACTATGTGCTTATCTCTATCTCCTCGCTGACCTACCGAGCTAAGGCCATCGGCGTACACAAATGCAGCGGAGCCTCGGGGGGTACCATATTCGGTATGTTCATGAGCGAGACAGCTATCATCGTTGTTGCGGCATTGGCTGTGATGCTTTTCCTGTTGTTCAACTTCCGCGACTTTGTCGAAGATACCGCCTCGGCACACCTCGAAGCGCTTTTTGCTCCCGACCGGATGTGGGTGACAGGGGTTATCATCGTGTTCTTCTTTTTGATAGGTGGTGTACTGCCCGCGCGAATCTTTGCCCGCATCCCCGTCACGCAGGTGTTTCACCGCTATACCGACAGTAAGAAAGGGTGGAAGCGTCCGCTGCTCTTTGCGCAGTTTGTCGGCGTGGCGCTTATCAGCGGACTGATAACGCTTGTCATGATGCAATATCGGTATGTGCTGAACAAAGATTTAGGCTACAATCCCGAACGGGTAGTCTATGGCTATCTCAATTTCGGCAGTAGCGAGCAAAACGACCATGTAGCCGACTATTTGAAAGGGTTGCCCTACGTCGAAGAGGTCAGCGTTGCCATCGACATACCGGTCAACGGTCCCTCGGGCAGTCTGATTCAGGACGATGCAGGCAAGTCGCTCTTCTCGTCGCGCCTCATGGCGTGGTCGGACAACTATCCGGCAATGATGCAGATGGTTATCAAAGAGGGACGGATGCCGCAAGTCGGCTCCGAAGTGATGGTCAACGAAAGCTTTGCCGAGCGCATGCACTGGGGAACAGAGATTGTAGGGCGGCAGTTCAACACCGAAGGGATACGTGCCACCGTGTCGGGCGTGATGAAAGAGTTCAAGATAGGCGACTTCTTCAGCGCTCCGATGCCTATGCTTGCCTACGATATGAAGTATGTCAATCAAGGCATAGACCGTTGCTATCATGTCCGGCTCAAAGAGCCTTTTGCCGACAATCTGAAGAAGCTGAACCATGACGTATCCCAATCCTTCACCACCAAATCCGTAGAATTCAAGTCGTTGCAAAGCGAGATTACGTCGCGCTATAACTCCGTGCGGGTATTTCGCAATGCCACCATACTGGCAGGCATCACGCTCTTCTTTATCATGATGATGGGATTGGTGGGCTATGTTAGTGACGAAGTGCGCCGTCGCAGTAAGGAGATTGCCATCCGCAAGGTGAACGGAGCCGAAGCATCGGGCATCCTGAACCTGCTTAGTCGCGACGTGCTCTACATCGCTGTTCCGGCAGTGTTGATCGGCGTGGTGGCTTCGTGGTACGTCAATACGCTGTGGATGGAGCTGTTTACAGAACAGGTGGCAGCGGGTTGGGCGCTCTATGCGCCGGTGGCGCTGGGAGTATTGGCTGTTATTGTAGCTTGTGTGCTGTTGCGTGCTTGGAAAATAGCTAACGAGAATCCGGTGAAGAGTATCAAAAGCGAATAGGCACAAACTACTACGCGTAATCTGTGCCTGATTCCTGCTTGCCGGTTGCCATTGCCGTTACAACCGTTCCAGTACTGTCTCTATCAGGGTGTCGATGGTATTTTTGTAAGCGGTGTTTGCCTCTTTAATCAGGCGGTTGGCTATCACCATGCACACGGTCGTGGCTTTGTGTCCCATCAGGCGGCTTAAACCGGCGAGGGCAGAACTCTCCATCTCGAAGTTGGTGATGCGATACCCCCGATATTCAAAGCTTTCTATCTTTTCGTTTTGATGAGGATCGGCAAGCGGGATGCGCAACTCGCGTCCCTGCGGACCGAAGAATCCTCCGGCAGCAATGGTTACACCGCGTACCATATCGTCGGCAGCGATTCGCTCTATCAGTTCGCTGTCGGCATCGATCACATAAGGAGCGGGGGCGCACATATTGCCGGTCCATCCCATGTGATGGATGAAGGCACGCTCGAAAGGCAGGTCGCACACGGCATTGCGTCCGGCATAGAAGTTGAGCAGACCGTCGAACCCGATAGACTTCTGCGAGCAGACAAAGGTACCTACGGGCGTGTTGGGTTGCAGACCGCCGCAGGTGCCGATGCGTACCATTTCTAATTGGCGAAAGGCGGGCTTCTCCCGTCGGGTGACAAAGTCGATGTTTGCCAGCGCATCCAACTCGTTGACCACGATGTCGATATTGTCGCAACCGATGCCGGTAGAGACTACGGTGATTCGTTTGCCTTGGTAGCTGCCGGTGATGGTGCGAAATTCCCGACTTTCAACGTCACATTCCCGACTGTCGAAGTGTGCGCCTACCAGCGGCACGCGTCCGGGGTCGCCCACGAGGATGACTTTATCTGCCAGCCATTCGGGTTTCACATGCAAGTGAAACACCGAGCCGTCTTCATTGATGAGCAGCTCGGAGGGGGCAAAATACTTCATATATCAGGAATCAATTATTTCGTTAAGGATTGCTCGGAAGGTGAAGTCAGTGGCTTTGCTATGGTTTCACGCATAGAGGTATCAGCCTCGATGTTCTTCATGCGATAGTAGTCCATGATGCCCAAGTTTCCGCTTCTGAAGGCTTCGGCCATCGCTTTGGGCACTTCGGCTTCGGCTTCGATAACCTTGGCGCGGGCTTCCTGTGCTTTGGCTTTCATCTCTTGCTCCAGCGCCACAGCCATGGCGCGTCGCTCTTCGGCTTTGGCTTGTGCGATGTTTTTGTCGGCATTGGCTTGGTCCATCTGCAGCACGGCGCCGATGTTCTTACCGATGTCGATGTCGGCAATGTCGATCGAGAGAATCTCGAAAGCTGTGCCGGCATCCAATCCTTTGCGGAGCACCAACTTGGAGATGGAATCGGGGTTTTCGAGTACCGTTTTGTGGCTTTCGGCAGAACCGATCGACGAAACGATGCCTTCGCCTACACGTGCCAGAATCGTCTCTTCGCCGGCTCCTCCCACCAACTGGCGGATGTTGGCGCGTACCGTCACGCGTGCTTTGGCAATGAGCTGAATGCCATCTTTTGCCATGGCAGTAACAGGCGGTGTGTCTATCACTTTCGGGTTGACCGACATTTGTACGGCTTCCAGAACGTTACGTCCGGCGAGGTCGATGGCAGTAGCTGCCTGAAACGGCAACTCAATATTGGCTTTCGATGCGGAAACCAAGGCGTGTACCACGTTCAGCACATTGCCTTTAGCCAGATAGTGTGCTTCCAGACCGTCGCGCGAAACAGTGGTTACGCCGGCTTTGTGTGCCTCAATCAGTCCGGGAACAATGATATACGGAGGAACGTTACGGATGCGCATTAAGAAAAGCTGCACCAGCGAGATGTTGACTCCCGATACTTTGGCAGATAGCCACAAAAAGAATGGTACGTAATGGAAGAACAGTACCAACAAAATGATACCTCCGACAACAAGTGCGGCAGGCAGAAAGAAAGAAGGATCCATATACAATTGATTATTAGTTATTAAACAATAAAAACCAGTTATGCTTTATCTACCATGATGACACCGTCCATGATGCGGGTGACAACAATGGGTGTCTTTTCGTTCAGAAAACCGTCTGACGACTTCACTTCGACAATGTTTCCGTCGATTTCGGCATTGCCGATAAGTGCCAGTCGGGTGATAGCTATGCCGGTATCGCCCACCTTCACCTGTGCGGCAGCTGTGCGGTCGACCTTGGAGGTGATGCTCTTCTTGAGCGAAATTTTATCCAGCGTTTTGGAGCGCATGAACCAGATGAGCGAACCGACGCACAGCACGGACGAAATGGTTAGCGTGACGAAGCCTGCCGCTGTGCCTATATAGGCGAAGGCGTAATAGTTGGCAAAGACGAATGCCGCTGCTGCCAAAAATCCTGCCACACTGATGCCCGGTAGTAAGAACAGCTCTACCAGCAGTAGAACGACTGCCGCTACGATGAGAACGGCGATGATAAGTATCTCCATAGTGAATTAATTAAAAGTTTGTATTTCGGTATTGCGTACCTCTTTAGCGATACGCTCTATTGTTTGGCTTAGCTCGTTTACCTGCTTTTCGAGATGGAGAATATCGGGTGCGAGGCGCTTCTTTTCGGCAGCCTTGCCTGCGGCATACTGTTGGCGCAGCCGGGTAAGCTCCTCCTGTTGCGTATGCAGCGTTTTATTCAGCTCCCGATAGTTGGCAAACTGCGTTTGGGCTTGTGGCGAGCGGAAGTCGCTTAGCTGGTGGTAGGTATGCGCATCGTTAATCACGAAGGCAAAGTCGTAGGCGCGTGGCGTGGCAGAGGGTTCGCTGTTGCGGGCGTCTTGAAGTCGCCGGATGGCGTTGGCAACAGCCTGTTGGTTGCTCCAGGTCTCGGATATGGCGTGTATGCGCGCCAGGCGAATCAGTTGTGCCCGATCCATATTCTCGTAATTGAAGACTTGCTTGGATTCATTGGGGATAAAGACATAAACGCACACCTTCCCTTCGGGCTGGTAACGGTCGGAAGCAAACCAACCCAGATGGTTGAACTCATCAATCACATACATGTAATCATTGTAGGGGGAGTTGAAGGGCATACCTACATTCTCAGGCATCAGGTAGGTATCGTTGTTGATGTTGTAGCGGGTCACGAAGATGTCGTAGCCTCCCATTGATTCGGCTCCGTCGGCAGCATAGTAGATGGTCACACCGTCGGTTTGTTGGTAGGGGTAGTTGGCATTGATGCTATCGTTGATGCTTCCCGGCAACAAAATGCCTTTTCCCCATTCTCCTTGCATCTTGTTGCGGACAAAGATGCTCAGTTTGCCGTCGCGCTGTCTCTCGCTGTAATAAATTCTGTTCTTTAGCTCGGTTTCGTACACAGTAGCATCTTCCTCTTTTTTATCTTCGAAGAAGTCGTTGTATAGAAATAGCGAACCCGATTCGTGACTTATTTGGTAGGCATCGAGAAAACGCTCTTTGTCGACCACGATGCTGTCGACAATGGTCACCTTTTCCACCCCCCTGAGCATGCGCAGGTGTGCTTTGGTTTGTTCCAGCAACTGTTCTGCCTGCGTGGTGGAGCGTTTAAGCCTTATGAGGTCGGTAATATATGCTTCGTAGGTATTGACGGCATCTTCGAAACGGTAGACTTGGTCGTAAGCTTGCGCCAAATAGAGTTGTCCGCCGGTAACCCGTTTCTTGACGGCAATTTCCAGATGCTTCACGGCTATGTCGGCTTCGTTGGTTTTCAGGCAGCATACGCCATACCACAAGTTGTAGTTCCCGTTGGCCGGCTGTGCCTTGACATATTTCATAAACACAGGTTTTGCCTTGGCGTACTCTCCGCTGTTATAGTATTTTCGGGCTTGTTCTAAGGTCTGTGCCGACAGACCGACCACACTCACAGCAAGTAGCAGAAAGGATAAATATATTTGCTTCATATTTTTTCCGAACTTAACACCCGCTATGCCGATCCGGCAATACGGGCGAAGGAGTGTTTACTTCAGAAAGTCGGCGCGCATCGGGCTGAAACAGTCGATGAGTATACCGGCTTCCAAGCATACCAAACCATGTTCTATGTCGGGTTCGAAATAGATACCGTCGCCGGGAGCAACGATTTTCTTCTCGCCGGCAACGGTAAACTCGAACTTGCCGCTTACCACATAGGAGCTTTGCGAGTGATAGTGATGGTGCGTGGCGCCCACAGCGCCTTGTTCAAACTTCACTTTAACGAGCATGATCTGACCGTCGTAACCCATAATCTGGCGTTCTTGCCCTTCACCTGCGGGTTGCCAGGCGATTTCTTTCTCCATGAGAAAGGTTTTACTTCTTGTTTTTGACATTGCGTTGACTGATTGTTTATCGGCAGCAAAGATACACTTTTTAGCAAACAATCTTTGCGATGGTGCATTCAAAATAGCAACGAAAAGTTGCAATAGTATTCTTCATACCTTACCTTTGTCGCCCATACGATAAAGATGTAACCCCCTAACCCCGGAGATTTTCATTATGCTATCCATCCTGATACCTATATATAATAGATTTGTTGTATCGCTGGTCGATCAGTTGCACACACAAGCCGGACGATTGGACGTTCCCTGTGAAATCGTGCTGGTCGACGATGCGTCGACCGATGCCGTGCGAAAGGTAAACCGGCAGTTTTGTGTCGACCAATTTCAATGCCGTCTCTTCGAATTGAGAGAAAATCACGGTCCGGCTTTTGTACGCAACTGCTTGGTAAAGTTGGCGCACTATCCGTACCTGCTTTTTTTGGATGCCGATACACGCCCGATAGCCGATGACTTTTTGTCGCAATACCTCCGTCTGGCACAGCAGGGTAGGGTAGTATGTGGCGGTTTTCGTTATGTTCCAATGACGAAAGAGTATCGTGAGCGACACCACACCGCACTGCGATATAAATATGGTGTAAAGGTGGAATCAGAACCGGCTTCCGTGCGTAAACGTCGCCCTTACCAACACTTTATCAGTATGAACTTCTTCGTTCCGCGGGAAGTGATGTTGCGTATCCCTTTCGATGAGACCTTTCACCTTGGGTATGAAGATACTGCATTCGGCAAACAATTAGCGGATGCAGGTATTTCGATACTTCACATCGACAATGACGTGTGGCATCTCATCATAGAAGATACGACGCAATTCCTTGCCAAGACAGCACGGGCAGTGCGAAATCTGATAGGTCACGAAACCGAGTTGCAATCGTATGTGCGGTTGTTGGCTGCGTATCGGTTCTTGAAGCGATGCGGCGCTGTACGTGCTACGGCATGGCTGTACCGGCAATTAGAAACACGCATCATTCGCCATCTGCTTGGCACCAATCCCCGGTTGATTGTATTTGCTTTTTATAAATTAGGCGTATTTTGCTGCTTGATAAAAGAAGAATCATTACCTTTGCGCGCACCTGCAAAGCAGGAGACTCTATAAACTACCAACGAATCATAAAATCAGTAAATTAATGAAGTATTTTACTTGCGTACAGGACATCGGTAATCTGAAAGCTGCTGTCGACGAAGCATTGGATATTCAGAAGAACCGCTTCAAATATGTGGAGCTGGGGCGAAACAAAACCCTGATGATGATATTCTTTAATTCCAGTCTGCGCACTCGTCTGAGCACGCAAAAAGCTGCAATGAATCTGGGGATGAACGTGATGGTTCTTGACATCAATCAAGGAGCATGGAAACTTGAAACCGAACGGGGCGTAGTAATGGATGGCGATAAACCCGAACATTTGCTGGAGGCAATCCCGGTGATGGGATGCTATTGCGACATGATTGGGGTGCGCTCTTTTGCCCGCTTCGAAAGCAAGGACGACGATTATAACGAGCTTATTCTGAATCAATTCATAAAATACTCAGGACGACCGGTATTCTCTATGGAAGCAGCTACCCGCCATCCGTTACAGAGCTTTGCCGACTTGATCACCATCGAGACCTATAAGAAGACGCCGCGCCCCAAGATTGTAATGACTTGGGCACCTCATCCGCGTCCGCTGCCGCAAGCCGTACCCAACTCGTTTGCCGAATGGATGAATGCTACCGATTACGACTTTGTGATCACACACCCCGAGGGTTACGAACTCGCTCCGCAATTTGTGGGCAAGGCGCGGGTGGAGTACGACCAGATGAAAGCATTCGAGGGCGCCGATTTTGTGTATGCCAAAAACTGGTCGGCTTATGCCGGCGACCACTATGGCGAGGTGTTGAGTAAGGATCGCACGTGGACGGTGAGCGACCGACAAATGGCTGTAACCAACCATGCCTACTTCATGCACTGTCTGCCGGTGCGTAGAAATATGATTGTGACCGACGACGTGATTGAGAGCCGGCAATCTATTGTGATACCCGAAGCTGCCAACCGGGAAATATCTGCGACTGTGGTATTGAAACGAATGCTTGAAGCGTTATGACAACAGTCAAAGAGTTTTTCTCTTTTCGGGAAAACAAGTTTTTCTGGATCAACTTGTTGGGGATGCTGGTGGTGGTGGCGCTGATATTTGTCGGAGTCCTCAAAGGATTGGACATCTATACGCATCATGGCGAAGCTGTGGTGGTGCCCGACGTGAAAGGTATGAGCCTTGAAAACGCCGGACGACTGTTGCACAATAAGCGCTTTGTGTACGAAGTCTCCGATTCGAACTATGTGAAAACCATGCCTGCCGGAGTAGTGCTCGATTCGCAACCTGCTGCCGGTGAGCGGGTGAAAGAGGGGCGCGTGATTTATCTGACCATTAATAACTTGAGCATTCCTACCGTACTTGTTCCCAAGCTTGCCGACAATAGCTCCGTGCGTCAGGCGCAGGCGCGTTTACTCGCTTCCGGTTTCCGATTAGAGGAGATCGAACTGATAGCCGGCGAGAAGGATTGGGTATATGGCGTGAAATACAAGGGACGCCTGTTGCTCGACAATGAGGAGGTACCCATGGGCGCTACTCTTACGCTGGTTGTAGGCGATGGCGGAGAGGTGGCGCAACATCCCGATTCGCTGGCTGCCGACAGTGTGGTAACACCACCGTCGGGCAGCGCAACGGATCGCTCATGGTTCCAATAAATTCGTATGACTCTCGACCGCCTGTGTCGGGGTTATCCTGAAATCTTAATCCCCGCAAAGAAGGTGCGCGGTTGCGTAGGACCGTAGAAGTATCCCGAATCGCGAAATTCTCCTTTATCCAGATCTTTTTGAAAGCTATTAAATATGTTTTGCACACCTGCATTGAGTTGTAACTTGATGTGGTCGTGCAAAACAAACGTATAGTTCAGCTTCAGATTGAGGTCGACGAACTGCGGAGTGTGCTCCATGCGATACCGGTTGACGGTGTTCCCGTCGGTTTGCAGGGTGGTGATGGTATGCGGCACAATCATCTTTCCGGTATAGATGCCCGACAGCGAAAAGTCGAAACGGGTAAAGGGCGCCGAAGTAAAGGTGAAATAACCATAGTAATCGGGTGTACGTGTCATTCGGCGGGTGGTGAGCGAGATGCCTTCGTCGGTTTGTACCCACTCTTCATCGGTCGTGTAGCGGCTGCGTTGAGCGGTGAATCCGAGTTGGAACTGTGCGTCGGTGCCGTGCGCAATCTTGGCATCGAGGTTGACGCCATATACGCGGGCACCGTTGCCATTGCGGCGTTCTTTTATCATAAATCCCTCGTCGTTCATGCCCAAGTCGTCGAGTACGAACACATGATTCAGTCCGGTGTAAAACCCTTCGAGCAGCAAGTTGGCTTGCCAGTGTCCAATATGGGTTGTCCAGTCGACCGAGCCGCTGAAGCTATTCGAGCGCTCCTCTTTCAGATGGTCTGCCAATTGAATCTGTACGCCTTCGCCCCCTACGGCAGTGACATGCAGATCTTCGTCGTAGGCTTGCGGTGCACGGAATCCGGTGGAGTAGGTGAGACGCGCCTGAAACGTCTCTGTCGGTTTGTAGAGCAGGTTGATGCGTGGACTAAAGATCAGATTCTCTATCAGGTTGTGCTTGTCGAAGCGAAATCCTGCCAACAGCGAGACCCGGTTCATCTTCCATTCGTTTTGGGCAAAGAGGCCGGCAATCTGTATGTCTTGCCGCATGTTGCGGTCGTAGCCGGTCATCACGTCGTGCATGGCATTTTCTTGATACTCCATGCCGGCAGTGAAGGTGGCAGGTGCAAACCATACCTTGTTGAAGTTGCCGGTGTACATACCTCCTGCCACCCATGTCAGGTCGTTGGTTTTGCCATACGCATTCGGGTTTTGTTGGGCGCCGTAATAGCTGTTTCGGTCGGTGTGTTGTATCGATCCGAAGAGCGAGATTTTATGCTTGTACTCTTTCCAAAAGATGTCGTATCCGGCTCCTCCACTATTAATAATGTGTCGGGTCTGTTCGGTAATGTCTGATTCGTGCGGTTGCAGGTCGAACTTATTGCCGCCTCGACGAAACTCATGGGTGGTGTGATACTCCAGATTGATGCGGCTCATCGGGGTAGGGCGGTAGTAAGAGCGAAATCCGAAGGTGTTCATGTTGAGCCTGCCCAGTTCGGAGAATCCGTCGCCGTCGCGGTCGTAAGGGTTCCGGTTGCGATAGCTCTCGTAGAGCGCTATGCCGTAGGAGTTGTCGGAAGCAACGAGCGATACATTGCCGCCCATGTACTGTTCCCAGCTATTTTTATCGGTAGCCGACAGGGTGCTCGATACCTGAAAAGAGTTATTGATGGGATCTTTGGTAATGATGTTGATGGTTCCTCCCACCGCATTGGCTCCGAAGAGCGCCGATCCGCCTCCGCGTACCACTTCAACCCGTTCGATCATGTTGACCGGAATTTGCTCCAATCCGTACACTCCCGACAATGCGCTGATGATGGGTCGGCTGTTGATAAGAATCTGCGAGTAAGGACCTTCCAGCCCGTTGATGCGCACTTGCGGAAATCCGCAGTTCTGGCAGTTGTTCTCGACGCGCAGCCCCGACTGATAGTTGAGTGATTTGGCAAGATCGGTAGAGTTTACCATCTCGAATAGCTTGGCGCTCATTACGTTGACTACCACCGGCGCATGGCGGCGACTCACTTCGTTGCGGTTGGCAGAAACCACGACCTCGTCGGTCAGGAAGTTCTCCTCTTCCATTTTGAAGTGTATGACGGCAGTAAATTCGCGACTCACTACCACTTCTTTTTCTTGTGCGCGGTAGCCTACGGCAGATACACGCAAGGTGTACCTGCCTTCAGGTAGTTTGGTGAACTGAAATTGTCCCTGTTCGTTGGATACGGTTCCTTCTCCGTTCTCCTTGATGTAGATGGTTGCATAAGGAATGTTTTCTTCGTTCTCCTTTTCGATGACATGACCGGAAATCATGTTCCCTTCCCGGATAGGATTGTTTGCAGACACGCTAATGCCCGATGTTGCGAGCATTGCCATAAACCAAAAGTTTCTCATTTACGATAGATACCTTAACTGTTAAAATTGCGGGGCAAAGTAACAGCAAAAGCTCCGATGCGACAATCCCTAATTTTAGGTATTTTGAGAAACGGCTTATCTCAGCCTGTCGGCTGCCCGTACCATGACTTCGTCGCGGTAGATGGCACGAAACGTAAGATAATTCAGTATCAGTGAAATGGCCGGCAGGCAAAGCGCCCATCCCAACCGGAAGGTGGTATTCAGGCTCCCTTTCAACATCCACAGGAAGACGATGAAAGCAATGTAGTAGCCTATTAACAAGATGGAGTTGAAGATGGTCATGCGTATTTGTAGCATGCGATTGCGAAACAGGAAGATGGTGGCAAACGCAATGATAACGCTCAGCAGTAGCAGGCAGAACAATGCCCACGTAGAGTGAAAGGCGCCGTCGGGCATCGTTACTCCTATGGGCTTAAACACAGCAGCAGTGACCGAGTCACTGCTGAGAAAGTTACCGACAGGTAAGCACAGCGCTGTAATCAGCAGACCGGTTACCAGCAACAGGTAAACCGATTGTATCCGTTGTATCATTATTGTAATTTGTCTTTTTCTTTGGTAGGATTGCGATGGTATATCTTACCTTCGATGTATTCCTGCGTTGCAATCAGGGTGGGTTTGGGTAGCTTCTCGTAGTAGCGTGAAATTTCTATCTGTTCACGGTTTTCGAATACTTCCTCCAGATTGTCGTTGTAGCTGGCAAATTCTGCCAGTTTTTTGGAGAGGTCGCCCTTTATTTCTGCGCTAATCTGATTGGCACGTTTGCCTATAATGGCAACGGTTTCGTACACGTTGCCCGTATCTGCACACAACTCCATCATGTCGCGTGTAACAGTGGTAGTGGGCGCATTGGTTTTTTTGTAATCCATTTATCTATTGTTTTAAATCTGTTATAACCTTTGTCTTATTCGCTAATACCTTCTTGCTCATTCACTGATTTGAGCATTTTCTCCGATTCCTTGAATAGCTTATCGGCTTCTTTGAGATACTTACTGTTGGGGAACTCATTTTTGAAAGCGTAGTATTCGTCGACTGTTTCGCGGTATCGGTCTATGCGTTTCTCTTCTACGCTGTAGTATGCCATTTCATACTTGGCGCGCAAGATGAGAATCGACAAGTCTTCGCGAAGGTTGGTGTACGGGTAATCTTTCAATGCGTTTTGAGCGGTGATTACGCATGCCAGATAGTTGTTTCCCATATAGTTGCCCAAGTTGTAATAGAGCCTTGCCGAGTAGAACTCTTTCAGCACTAACTTGTCTTGAAGCTTGAATATCATGTCCTGCGCTTCTTCTTTCTTGCTGCTTTGCGGGTAATACTCCAGAAAGGTTTGCAGTTGCTGGATGGCGGCATACGTCCCCGACTGGTCGAGGCGCGGTTCGGGCGTATCAAGGAAAAGCGCCTTTCCGGTATGGAATCGGGCAAGCTCGGTGAAGGTGCCGCGCGGATAGACATTATAATATTGTACAAATGTCTGCGCTGCCGTTTGGTAATCTTGCTGATTGTAGTAGCACATCCCCAGCATATAGAGCGATTCTTCTGCCTTGTCGGTACCTTTGAGTATGGCAATCAGCTCGTTGAGCAGGGTTGCCGCCCGGTTGTATTGCCCTTTGGCGAAATAGGTTTTGGCTGCTTCGTACTTATACTCGTAATCGGTACTTTTTAATAATTTATTGTATTCTCCGCACGAGGCGAGTACTATGGCTGCGAGCAGCATTATCAGGATATTCTTCTTCATGCCAAGCTTTTAAAATAATGCGCAAAGATATAGGTTCGTATCGAATTGCGCAACGATACGAACCTATATTTTACATTCATTATGGTTTACGTCACAGTTTGTAGAGGTCGCTGGCTGCCAGTAAGTCTACTTTCTTCTCGGTCAGAATACGGATGCAGTTCTCCATATTGTTGGGTCGGATGATGACGTTGGCAGTGTCGCCGTTGGCGAAAGAGTACATGTATTCGATGAATACCCCTTCGTCGGAGAGGTATCGCAGCACTCTGGCGAGCGAACCGGGTATGTTGGGGCAATTGATGCCTACCACGTCGGTGACATTCACTGCGAAGTGGTTTTCCTTGAGCGCTTTATATGCTTTTTCGGGTTCGGACACGATGCCGCGCAAGATGCCGAAGTCGGCATTTTCGGCAATGCAAAGGGCTGACAGGTTCACCCCTTCGCGGGCGAGAACTTCGGTGACTTCGGTCAGTCGACCTGATTTGTTCTCGAGGAAGATGGAAAGTTGTTTAGCTACCATACTACTTCATTATTTGATATTATTTTTCAAAGCTTTCTATTATCTATTACACGCTTGGCTTTGCCGATACTGCGTTCTATGCTGCGCGGTTCTACCAGCCGCACATTGACCGACAGTCCGAGCACACTCTGCAGACGTGCCACGAGTTTTTTCTTCAGCTCCAGCATCTTGTTGATTTCGTCGGAGTAGTGGTCTTCGCGCACTTCGACTTGCAACTCCATCGTGTCGGTGTTGTTGACGCGGTCTACGATGAGTAGATAGTGCGGTTCGAACTCTGCCATTTCGAGAATAACCGATTCTATTTGCGTAGGGAAGACGTTGACGCCTCTTATGATCAGCATATCGTCGCTACGACCGAGTATGCGGTCCATGCGTACCAGTGTTCGTCCGCACGGGCAAGTGTCGTAGTGCAAGGCGGTAAGGTCTTTGGTGCGATAGCGCAGTAGCGGCATGCCCTCTTTGGTGAGATGGGTGAATACCAGCTCTCCGGTAGTTCCTTCGGGAAGGGGTTCGAGTGTTTGCGGGTCGACTATTTCGGGGAAATAGTGATCTTCGTTCAGGTGTGTGCCGCGCTGACATTCACATTCATAGCCTATTCCGGGACCGGCAATCTCGCTGAGACCGTAGATGTCGTAGGCTTTAATGCCCAGCTTCTCTTCTATCTCGTGGCGCATGTTTTCTGTCCACGGCTCGGCTCCGAACGCGCCGACACGCAGTTTGAATTCTTCGCGCGGCAAGCCCGAATCCTTGATGGCGTCGGCTAAATAGAGTGCATACGACGGGGTGCAGCAGAGCACTGTCGACCCGAAGTCGTGCATCAGCGTAATCTGCTTTTCTGTATTGCCCGACGACATGGGTATAACCGATGCTCCGATATGTGCGGCGCCATCGTGTGCTCCCAGTCCGCCGGTGAAGAGTCCGTATCCGTAAGATACTTGAAAGAAGTCGGAACTGTCGGCTCCATACGCAGTAAACGCGCGTGCCACACACTCCGTCCATGCTGCCAAATCTTTGCGGGTGTAGCCCACCACGGTGGGTTTGCCGGTAGTACCCGATGAGGCGTGGATACGCACAATCTGACTCATAGGTACGGCGCACAATCCGAACGGATAGTTGTCGCGCAAGTCGTATTTAGTGGTAAATGGCAACTTGACGATGTCGTCGATAGAGTTGATGTCGTCAGGAGTGATGCCCAATTCCTGCATCTTCTTCCGATAGAAGGGTGTGTTGTGATACACGTGTTCTACGACCTTCTTCAGACGGATGCTTTGTATCTTGCGCAGGTTGTCGCGCTCCATACATTCGATGTTTTCGTTCCAAATCATAGTTGTATTTTAAATAGGGGGGTGAAATGTTCTTATGGCATATAGTTCTTCAGATATGCAGTTTCGGTGGCAAAGATACATTAATATTTTGTTGTTAATATCTTCTTGCTGAAAAGTTTTATATTAAGTAGATGTACATAATTAGTTTATATCAGATAATTATCGTTTTGGCAGCAAGCTACCGGCAAGGAGGCAAGCGATATGACGTTCAAACGTTTTTTATCCGCATTGGCGCAAGATATAAGCGTATAAGAAAACGCCCATGGAACGTGAAGGTTCCGGATATGACACAACTCATCTGCTTAGGCTTTATTGCGCTACACGAAAGTTTATCAGCGATACAACTGGTACGTTTGTTACACTTAAAAGATGCCGATGCCTTGCGCCCGTGGCTTCATCCACTTATCGACAAAGGGCTTATTGTAGCAACAGATGCCCGAACCAAAGCAAAAGAGTATCGCGTAAATACTCAATTGCTAAAAAACAGTCAATACAAGGGACGTACTTCTCTGAAACGGATTGAAAGCTATCGACTGAAAGAATTGATAGTCGAAGACTTAAAGATATACCACGAAAGTACGCTCAATGAAATACAGTCGCGCATAGGCAGCGAGATAGTTTCCAAAAAGATTTGGGAACAGATGAATGTGCTTATTACCGAAGGTCGGGTACAGGCTAGTCGTAATGCGCATAAAATCAGTGAATATCGTATTCTAACGTTCAATTCTACATCGGAATAGATTAGAAAGGAGACGAAACTCTTGCCAATAAAATCTTTGTCGGGAAGATAGCAATACACAAACGGCGCTGCCTTTGCAGGCTGCGCCGTTTGTCGTTTGTTTATCCGTGAGAGCCTCTTTGTCTTACCTAACAAAGCCTCTTTGTCTTATCTAACAAAGCTCCTTTGTCTTACCTGACAAAACCCTTTTGTCTTACCTGACAAAGCCCCTTTGTCATGCAATGCAAAGTTTCGCCCATAGGCAACATTATTGATACGGGTCATCTTCTCCGTCGTCATTGCCACCGCCTCCGTCGTCATTGCCGCCTCCGCCCGACGGGGCTTTGCCCACATAGAGCGTTTGTGTAATGGCACGGGGCTTAACCAACTTCTGCCCTACGCTATACTGCGTCGTGATCGTCAGCGTGTACTCGTCGTCCGCGAGTTCGGCAGGGAGCAGGATGATCAATTTCGAGGGATCGTTGACGGCAATCATGTCGGGCGTGAGGCGTGTGGTCTTGCCCTTGCTGTCGGTGAGGGTGATGCCTACCGAGGGGTCGTCGCCCGTTACTTTGATGTTCTTTCCGGTGAGCATGTAGTTGCGTCCGGCGGTCGCGCTGAAGTCTTGCGCGCGGGTCGAAGCGTCCTCACCGGCTGCAATGTAGGCGCTGGCGGTCTCGGGCATAATTTTCACCGTGGTGTCGGCAATCTCTTGTGCCAAGCGTTTGCCTTGCTGAATCGACACATAGATCGAGTTCTTGTTCTTGTTCCACGCATTGTTGCGAATCACACCGGTGAACTGCGCCACGAAGCGGCACAGACCGATGTTTACACTGTTACCATTGCACACCTCTTCGGCAATCGCCTCCTGAAAAAGTGAAATACTGGTTTGCATAATCTCGCGGCGGATGCCGGGGTTCTTCTTCACCATTACGTCGAGCAGATACTCTTCGTCCACGCTGCGGGTAATGTCGAGTTTGAGGATTTTGTCGGTCTTGTCGTCTACGGTGACGGTGTTGTCCATCAACCGACCTTTTAAAACGTTCTTAGCCATAGGCTTTAATTAGTTAATTATTAGTTTTTTATTAGTTTGCTTTAAAAACAGACAGGTTACTGATGCATCGTGAATCGTCTCTTTAGCGGGCGCAAAACTTCAAAAAGCAGCGGAGATATGCAAATATCTCGCCTAATTTTCTTGCGAACATGGGCGTTTTTTATACGTCGTTAGCGGAAAACGGGGGAATTGTTACAGCTTATTAGCACACTTTCGGTAGAAAATCCGCAGCAAACGAACCGTTTTGGGGCTTCTTTATTGCCTTACCTACGCTTCCTATCATGACCTCTTGATGGAGGAAAATTGGCTGAAAAGTCTCCGATTACCGGCAGTTAGTTGAAAATCTGAATATTCCATCGAAAAAAGTTGCTTCTTAATGATATGGGATAAAATTTAGTTGTATATTTGCGACAACTTTTAAAGTGGACTCATCAATCAAAAAACCATATCAGAATGAATAATAAAGAACATAAAAATGCAATGTCCTTTTTGCAAAGCGAAGACAGCACACGATTCGATAAATCTTTTTTTAACAGAAAATTGAAAGAGATAGGGTTCGATGGAAGTCAATCTCTGGAAGATTTTTTGACTGTAAAAAAACCTAATGGAGTGAGTGTAAACTCGTATAAATACTTTATAACAAGTACTTCCGATTCTTTTTATGGCTTGTGGATAGATGGACAAAGGGGCGATGGCATTTCTTGGTTAGCAGAAAAGATACGCACCTTATTAGTTAAAGAGTATTCGGACATTCTAACTCCCCATTTATATATTTTATGCAAAGACAATGACTGTGAACCTAACAAATTACCGGGTATATCACATTTATTGGGCAAAAGAAAATTCTGTAAGCAGGCAATCAAGAGTGGGTTAATGAAAATCTCTGTATGGTCTTTATGGTCTAAAATTTTACTTGCTATGGGAAGTATTGCCGGACTTCTCCCGCTAATAATGTCCATATCTATTTATTATATACAGATAATAACACTTGTACTATTTATTTTAGGTATCATTGGAATCGTCGTTAGTCAATCTAAGCAACATAAAGAAAAGCGAATCAATGCCTTTATTGATAAAATTAACAATAATGAAATAAAATATGGTAACCGCTACGAAAAATTAAAAGGGTTACTTGCCGATCGGATGTCCGCATTGGAATCGCCAAGAATTATTATCGTTGATGATTTTTCATCGTTAGACGAGTTATCACAGCGCGTTATTCAACAATACTACGAAACACGAACAGACGCAAGAAACAACAGAGAAATGTGGATAATTCTCAATACCAATATGGCTATTTCGGTACAAAGTAAAGGTTGGAAAAACAATAGTATTAAATATTTCGAATTACTCCCCCTAACTAAAACAGAAAAAAAGCAGTTGATAAAAGAGCATGATTTACCTGCTGAAAATTCAACTTATGAGGTCATCAAGGATGTGTGCAGAGGAAGCATATTTTATGAATCAAAAGAAGAAACAGCACAATTAATGATGCATATAGAAAAAAATGACGCGGATGCGGATAGATTTCTCTACTTAATCGCAGCTAATGCTTTCCCATCTGATATGGAATTTGCACAAAATGCACTAATTGAAAAAATTAGTTTTTCCAAAAAACAAAGAGAGCGGGATAAATATATACCTATTATTTTACAGCCAACCGGAATGATTTGGGAAAAAGAACTAAAAAATTATTTTGACAGTATCAAAAATTGTTTGCTTTATCTTGAAAAAGATAATAGATTCCGAGTAAGAAATAATATTGTTAGATACATAGAGTCCGCCTATGATAAACGTCACAAAGATTTGTACTGCTATTGTAATGGCTATTGGGCTATTTGCTGGTATTTTGTTTATAGAAATAAAATGTTGAAAATTAATTGGCTGCCGAAATTGGCTCACCACTTAAAAAATTCTATTTGCTTGGATGATGAGGAACTTTGTAAAAACATGTTTGAGGCACACTTATTTGTATTAGAAAAATGTAACCGGTATTTTTTGAAGAAGGAACAGATAGAGATAATAGAAAGTGCATTGTCAATAAAACGATTACAAGAAAACTCGGAAGCAAACCGTCAATTGTTGATGAAACATATCGTATCCGCCTATTTAAATTTTGGATATTTACCCGAGCGACACCAACTAAAAGATATTGGATATGAAGAAATTTATGATTTTCTAAGAAGCGATGATACGGATGGTATAGAAAATCTGTTGAGAAAATACGAATTTCTTTCCAACGAGATTATTTGTGTGCTTATGGAGCGTTATTGGGAAAAGATACTCTTTTTGCATGTCTCGGATACGCGATTTGTTATGCGTAATGCCAACCAAGAAGTCGAAAAAATGAAATCAATCATAGGAACTTTTATTGCAAAAAACACCTTGCAAAATAGCAATAATATAGAACAATCTACTCGAAATATTGCACTTTGGATGTGGGTAAACTCTTTTTCTCTTTCGCATGAAAGTTTGAATATAGAGCAAATACGACAGAAAACAGATAAGTTTGCGCGCCTTATAGATATGT
Source organism: Prevotellaceae bacterium (assembly GCA_031262085.1). GTDB lineage: Bacteria > Bacteroidota > Bacteroidia > Bacteroidales > Bacteroidaceae > Bacteroides. Next base: position 28,155 of record JAISIN010000101.1, on the reverse strand, counting down.
TTGTTGCATTTAGCAAACAACATATTGATAGCCATAATGATATAGAGCAAACAATGCTTTACACAACAATGCAGGAAAGTGCCTATATCATCATTGCTTCAATACTGACCATAAAAAACACCCATAAGAGTTTAAAGTTTGAAAAACTGGACGAGTATCTGCAACAAATCATTGATTTGTATGGGCTAAAAGGTAATATGACATTTGAGGAAATTATGAAATTACTTGAATTGCATTCCATCGTGTGGCGGCAAAGCAAATACGATATGCGTTATTATATACTGAACATTGTAAGAATACAACTTTATTGTTGCTGGTACAAATACATTCCGAATGGGAAGCGTTCACACAGAGTAAACTACACCCTAGAAGATGAACAGGCATACAAATTCAAAGAGAGTCTGGAGAATATCAAGGAACATAATCGCTTGAATAATCCGGCTAATTTTACTTTATGCAATTTGTATTACGGATATAGCAAGAGCATAGCTTCCGGCTATTTCCAAAAGGCTTGTAACTTTACAGCAAATACAAACTTTACAAAAAGTGAGTTGGAGTATATGTTTATGTGTTTAGTGGCTTACTGGCGTAATAACAGTTCTCTCTTGACAAAAATGATGACTTGCTTTACACAGTGCCAAGAGCAATATGAAGATGATATTTTGTTTTATATAGCAAACGATGCGGGTACAAGTTATTGCCATTTGATTAACACATTACGAGAAAATCAAAATCGTGAAGCCATCCCATTCTTTACTTCTGTTTTAGAGAAGTTAAAAGCACAAAACACACCGCATATAGAAGAAGCAGAAGCCCTATGGGAAAATTTTGAGTTTATACAATTGACAAAAGATGAGCAACTGCAAAATAAACAAGCCTATGAAAATTTCTGGCTCGGTAAGGAAGCGTTGTTTCCCTATTCGTCAGCCTTATGGAATTTGCTTTTGTTGGAAAGTTCCCCAAATGAAATCCTAAAGGATAAGATTTATCAATTTCTTATTCAAGAAGATTTGGGTTATAATTACTCTGGGCATTTGGAATTAGCGGTGTCTTACCTCTTGCGTTCTCAGGATAATAAGGATAACCACTATAATGCGATATTGGAGATTGTCAAGCAACAAGAAAAAACAACCACATACAAGAACTCTCTGACTCTTATGAAATCTGTATATGAAGTACTGGAAACGTGTACAGGAGAAACAAAATACACAGATGCCTTATTTGAAATCCAGTTAAAAGAAAGTTATAATCTATTTGATATCCAACGAAAAACCTCTTACGCCGATTTCTTGTGTCATCTTTGTAATATCTGGTTGAATTATTTGATTCAATATGATGATAAGGTATCTCGAGAAAGATATAAAGAAGTTTCGCATTCTGATTTTGCTAATAGAAATAAATTCTTAGATACATACAAACACGCTCCGAAGGTGTTTGTAAGAGATAGTGATGGCAATTTATATCCCAATGCTGAATATCTTTTAGTGAATGAACTTATACAATTTTTATACAATCAAAAAGAATATGATAGCATAGTGAAGTACGAATCACTGATAAATGAATGCAATGCAAAAGCCGAAAAATATTTAGATGTTGTGATTACCTTAATTATCGAGCGTAATGAAAAATACACCCTTCAAATACAAACCTTAAAAGATAAATTTGAGGAGCAAATGTATTATGCGGATGTGGATGACGAAGATGAAAACTAAAATCATAAGTAGTTATTCCCGACAAACACATAAAATTGTGATTATAGATGACATGCAAAATTTGTGGGGTGGTGCTATTGCGGCAGCCTTTCTGGTTTTTCTTCCTGAAATCTTGCGATTTATTGGTATGCCCAATGCCCTTGCTGCAAATATGCGGCAAATCATTTATGGAGGAGTGCTTATCTTTATGATATTTCGATACAGTAAAGGGGGTTCAAAGAATTCCCCTACATAAATATTGCGAATTAATCAGTGAGGAATTAGCGAATGAGATAGATTAAGGATAAAGGGGCAAAGCCACACAATTTTCCCCCTCCCCCGCCGTTTATATAACGGCATGCCCCACTGTTCCCCACATATTGCCCGCCGCGCGCTGCTCCGACTACTTCTAACTGTAATCCTTACGAGCAGCGCCGCCCCCCTCTTCGCGCAAGTCACGCTCAAGACCCCGTCGAACCTGCACGAAGTGGTGGAGTATGAATTTGTGCTACATCATCCCCAGCAATTCCGTCGCGCTGATTTTGAGATGCGAAAAAGCAAACCATTTTTTCCCCACGTCTTTCAGTGAGGCACCGATGTGATACACATCATCGTCAATCAACAGAAAACGGTCGTGTGAACGATTGAACGAAGCAATGGTAATGGGCGGATACTGCATATTGTGCATTCGTAAGTCATTTTGCAGTTGCGGAGTGGGGTGCGAAGTATATATGGTAGCACTCACTCCGGATTTCCGTTTGGAGAGCAGAAGTAGTACGCTTTCATCCACATAGTTATCCATCAAAACAATGGATTGCTCTGCCCGTCGGATAAGGTCGGCAACAAAGTGATAGGCATCGAAGATTTGCCCATCGAAGAAAATTCCTTCGGAAGGAGGTAAGGCTGTGCGGATGAAGAACTCGATTTTCTCTTCATGACGAGAAACCTGCTCTTCGAGATGGGTAAGGCGCTGATTGACGGTGTACCCACGCAGTAAATGCTCTTTGAGCACTTGGGTTGCCCAACGACGAAATAACGTCGCATTTCTACTGTTTACACGATAACCAACAGAAAGAATCGCATCTAAATTGTAAAATTTGGCAGTGTATTTTTGCTTACCATCGTTACCCATATATTCCAAAATGGAATATGTGCCTTCTTCATCCAACTCCCCCGTCGCATAAATATTGTTCAAGTGCTTGGATATTGCCGGTTGCTTCACGCCAAATAGAGATGCAATCTGTGCTTGTGTTAACCACACCGTTTCATCGTCCAGCCTCACTTCCACTTGTACGGAACCATCAGGCTGATATAAGATTATCTCTCCCGATTCTTTTCTATCTTTCATTTTTATCTGCTGTTTTGAAGAGCTATGAATAAAAATAGTCGGGGATTGTTACTCCTTATGACAGGATGCCTCCCTGCCCCTCCTGTGAATTTAGATGGGAGGCTTAACTTCTAATCGGGCGCAAAAGTAAACGATTCTTTTGAGATTCCCTGCACTATGCACGCCTATTCTGAGGCGAAATGCAAACTCTTCTGTCCATTTCCACACAATTTTCCCCCTCCCCCGCCGTTTATATAACGGCATGCCCCACTGTTTCCCACATATTGCCCGCCGCGCGCTACTCCGACTGCTCCTGACCATCCTCCTTACGGGCAGCGCCGCCCCCCTCTTCGCGCAAGTCACGCTCAAGACCCCGTCGAACCTGCACGAAGTGGTGGAGTATGAATTTGTGCTACATCATCCCCAGCAAATCTGTCGCGCTGATTTTGAGATGCGAAAATGCAAACCATTTCTTTCCCACGTCTTTCAGTGAGGCACCGATGTGATACAGTACGCTGAACTGCACGTAACCCCTCTTGCCGAACTGTCAAGTATTCCTTGACGGTTGAATTTTCCTCGAGTCACATTTAGCGACTATCAAATTGGCCAGGCACTGCCTGACCAATTGCAAAAGGAAAAAAGTCAGGCACTTTTGGGCTTTTATTGCCATAACTCCTCTTTATCCCACCCATCAGGAAACCCCATTGCATGAATATCAACCGTCGGATATTCCGCTAACAACGCTTTCAGCTTCTCTGTGAACGTATTGTTGGGCGAGACGGTGAACAGCAGATATTTGATGATGCAAATGCGGTAGTAGATACGCTTGTCATTGACGTTCGAGGCATTTATCCAAGGATGAACCGGAGACTTAAGAGGAGCGGGTACAAGTGGCATCTCTCTGTTCCATGTTCTGCTATGATGACCACACAAATTACGCAGATTAACTAATGCAACCAACCATGACGAGAACACCGGAACAGAGAGAGAAAATGGTACACGGATGCCACACTGTTTCCCACATATTGCCCGCCGCGCGCTGCTCCGATTCCTCCTGACCATCCTCCTTACGGGCAGCGCCGCCCCCCTCTTCGCGCAAGTCACGCTCAAGACCCCGTCGAACCTGCACGAAGTGGTGGAGTATGATGCGGCGACGAAATTATCTCCCTTTGAAGTGGGGCAAAACTCCCTTTCATGTGATGCAAAACTCCCTTTCATCTGAGGCAGATCTCCCTTTGAAGTGAGCCGGATTTCCCTTTGATATCTAACCTGTTTTATCATGACGCAAAGCGACAGGGTAGACGAAGTAGACGAAGTGGACGAAGTGTTTTTCAACTTTATTAATATATACGTATATGCATATATGTACTATACATAATATGTTCTCACGCGAAAATATATAAAGTTAGAAAACACTCCGTCCACTTCGTCTACTTCGTCTACCCTAAGAGATCCATCAGCACCATCTTCACCCCCACCTTGATTCGCTCCGGAATGTCGGTTGCCGTGACGAACATCCCCGATTCTTGCGGCTGTGGCTTGCGGTTGTGCCGGCTCATCTGCTCGGCTTGTTCGGGTGTGAGCCGGTAGACGAACCCCTAAAACTGCTTCACTTCGTCAATTATGGAAATTTATCCGTAATTACTTTCTGCTTTCTATTTCATTGCTAATTCTTTTATGTACTTTTGCGGCAAATTAACAGAAAACCACTTTTTAAGTATACACATGGCAAATGTAATTAAGTTACGTAAAGGTCTTGACATCAACCTCAAAGGTAAAGCTGCCGAGAAGCTTGTGTCTGTGAAAGAGCCGGGGTTTTATGCCTTAGTACCCGATGATTTTACAGGCATCACTCCCAAGGTTGTCGTCAAAGAGCAAGAGTATGTGATGGCGGGTGGTCCCTTGTTTATAGACAAGAATCACCCCGAGATGCAATTCGTTTCGCCCGTGAGCGGTGTAGTAACCTGTGTAGAGCGCGGCGCCCGACGCAAAGTGCTCAACATCGTGGTGGAAGCCGCCGGCGAACAAGACTACGAAGAATTTGGCAAGCAAGACGTCGGTCGTATGAACGGCGAAGCGGTAAAAGCGTTACTGCTCCAAGCAGGGCTGTTTGCCTTCATCCGTCAACGTCCCTACGATGTGATTGCCGACCCCACGGCAACCCCACGGGCTATCTTCGTTACCGCTTTCGACAGCAGTCCGCTGGCGCCCCACTTTGAATTTGTGCTCAAGGGCGAAGAGCAGAATTTCCAAACCGGTCTGGATGCTCTTGCCAAAATGGGAAAGGTCTACCTCAACACACGAGCAACACAGACAGCTGCCGCACTCACCGCAGCGAAAAACGTCACCATCACCGCCTTCGACGGTCCGCATCCGGCAGGCAATGCAGGCGTGCAAATCAATTACATCGCACCGGTAGTCAAAGGAGAGACCGTATGGACACTCAGTGCCGAAACCGTGCTCTTCATCGGGCGACTGATGAACACCGGACGCGTCAACCTCACCCGCACCGTAGCTATCACCGGTTCGGAAGTGCTGCAACCGGCATATTGCAAGCTCAAAGTGGGCGCTCTGCTCACCAACATCTTCAAAGGCAACGTAAACACCGACAAAGACCTGCGCTACATCAGCGGGAACGTGCTCACAGGCAAGCAGATTGCTCCCAACAGCTACCTCGGAGCGTTTCACAATCAACTCACGGTGATTCCCGAAGGCGACGAAGTAAACGAGATGTTCGGCTGGATCATGCCACGCCTGAACCAGTTCAGCACCAGCCACTCGTACTTCAGCTGGCTCATGGGCAAGAAGAAAGAGTACACCCCCGATGCACGCATCAAGGGCGGCGAACGACACCTCATCATGTCGGGCGAGTACGACCGCGTATTCCCCATGGACATCTATCCCGAATACTTGGTGAAAGCCATCATTGCCGGCGACATTGACCGCATGGAGGCTCTCGGCATCTACGAAGTGGCTCCCGAAGATTTTGCACTCTGCGAATTTGTGTGCTCCTCGAAAGTAGAGGTGCAACGCATCGTACGTGAAGGATTGGATATGCTACGGGCAGAAATGAGCTGAGTGGAAATTTTTAATTCTTAATTGTTAAATGAAAGCGTTTAGAAATTATCTCAATAAGATAAAGCCGAACTTTGAAGAGGGCGGCAAATTCCACGCATTCCAGTCGGTATTCGAAGGGATAGAAACATTCTTGTTCGTGCCTAATGCCACTGCGAAAACGGGAACGCATATACACGATGCTATCGACAGTAAACGCATTATGTCGATAGTAGTCATTGCATTGATGCCGGCGCTGCTGTTCGGCATGTACAACGTGGGGTATCAACACTACAAAGCCATCGGTACACTTGCCGACACCGGCTTCATAGAGCTGTTTGCCTACGGACTGCTGGCTGTATTGCCCAAGATTATCGTATCCTACGTGGTAGGTCTGGGCATTGAGTTTGTCGTAGCACAATGGAAGAAAGAGGAGATTCAGGAAGGCTTCCTCGTAACGGGCATCCTGATACCGATGATTGTGCCGGTAGATTGTCCGCTGTGGATGCTGGCAATAGCCACTGCCTTTGCCGTGATCTTTGCCAAAGAGGTGTTCGGCGGCACGGGCATGAACATCTTCAACGTGGCGCTCATCACCCGCGCCTTTCTCTTCTTCGCCTACCCTTCGAAGATGTCGGGCGATTCGGTATGGATTCCCACTGACAGCCTCTTCGGGCTGGGCAACGGACAAGTGGTCGACGGATTCTCCGGCGCCACTGCGCTGGGTGTAGCCTCCACTGCCTCCGCTCCCGACGGCTTCCAAGCCTTCAATTGGGACATGATAACCGGATTGATTCCCGGCTCCATCGGTGAAACCAGCGTGATAGCCATCGCATTGGGCGCCATCTTGCTGCTCTGGACAGGCATTGCCAGCTGGAAGACCATGTTCTCCGTCTTCGTGGGCGGCGCATTCATGGCATGGATATTCAATGCCATCGGTCCCGACACCGCCATGGCACACATGCCTTGGTATGAACACCTCGTGTTGGGCGGCTTTTGCTTCGGCGCCGTATTCATGGCAACAGACCCCGTTACCTCGGCACGTACCGAAACAGGCAAGTACATCTACGGATTCCTCATCGGCGTGATGGCTATCGTGATTCGCGTGCTCAACCCGGGCTATCCCGAAGGTATGATGCTCGCCATCCTGCTGATGAACATCTTCGCTCCGCTCATTGACTACTATGTGGTGCAGAGCAATATCAACCGACGCGCCAAACGCGCACTTAAAACGTCGAACGCTTAATCCTGTAATACGACAATGAATACCAATAGTAACAGTTATACAATCGTGTATGCTTCGGTAATGGTTGTTATCGTGGCATTCCTGCTGGCATTTGTCAGTTCGTCGCTGCGCAGCAAACAGGATAAGAACATTGAGCTTGACACGAAAAAGCAGATTCTCTCTGCCCTCAACATCCGCAACGTGAAAGATGCGGAAAGCGAATATAATAAATACGTAAAGAGCGACATGCTGATGGCAGCCGACGGCACCCTGTCGAAAAACGACGGCGCCTTTGCCACCGGATACGAGAAAGAAGCCAAAGAGCTGAAACGACTACACGTCTTTGTATGCGAGGTGGACGGACAGACCAAATACGTATTTCCCGTATACGGCGTAGGTCTGTGGGGAGCTATCTGGGGCTATGTAGCGCTCAACGACGACAAAGATACGGTGTACGGCACCTACTTTTCGCACGCAGGGGAGACCCCCGGACTGGGCGCCGAGATTGCCACCGAGCACTTCCAAGCCGAGTTTAAAGACAAGAAAGCCATGAACGGCAACCAAGTAGCGCTCAGCGTGATGAAGCACGGCAAAGTGGCAGACCCCGTCCATCAGGTCGACGGCATATCGGGCGGCACCATCACTTCCAACGGTGTAGATGCCATGCTCAAAGATTGCCTGACAAGTTATATTCCGTTTTTAACCGCTAAATAAGGAGGAACAACAATAATGTCACAACTATTTTCAAAGCAAAACCGCGAAGCGCTGTTCACCCCGCTGGGCATGAACAACCCCGTTACGGTACAAGTACTGGGCATCTGCTCGGCATTGGCTGTCACAGCCAAGCTCGAACCTGCCATTGTCATGGGACTGTCGGTGACTATCATCACCGCTTTCTCAAACGTCGTTATCTCCTTGTTGCGAAAGACCATTCCCAACCGCATCCGCATTATCGTACAATTGGTGGTGGTGGCTGCCTTGGTAACCATCGTGAGCGAGATTCTCAAAGCCTTCGCCTACGATGTGAGCGTACAGCTGTCGGTATATGTGGGACTGATTATCACCAACTGCATCCTGATGGGACGCCTCGAAGCATTTGCCATGCAGGCAGCCCCGTGGCCGTCGTTCCTCGATGGTATAGGCAACGGATTAGGATATGCCAAGATTCTGATTATCGTGGCTTTCTTCCGCGAACTGCTGGGTTCGGGCACGCTGCTCGGATTCAACATCCTGAACTACGAGCCGCTGCAAAAGTTGGGTTATTCAAACAACGGCTTGATGTTGATGCCGCCGATGGCGCTCATTCTGGTAGCCTGCATCATCTGGTATCAACGTGCTAAACACAAAGAGTTAATAGAAAATTGATATGGAACATATATTAAGTTTATTCGTCCGCTCCATCTTTGTGGACAATATGATATTTGCTTTCTTCCTCGGCATGTGTTCGTATCTCGCCGTGTCGAAGAATGTGAAAACTGCCGTCGGACTGGGCATTGCCGTAACGTTTGTGCTGCTCGTAACACTGCCGGTGAACTATCTGCTTCAAACCAAAGTGCTGGCTGCCAACGCCATTATCGACGGCGTCGACCTGAGCTTTCTTAGTTTCATTCTTTTCATTGCCGTGATTGCCGGTATCGTGCAGTTGGTCGAGATGGTGGTGGAGCGCTTCAGCCCGTCGCTCTATGCTTCGCTGGGCATCTTTCTGCCGCTCATCGCAGTGAATTGCGCCATTATGGGCGCTTCGCTCTTTATGCAACAGCGCATCAACCTCGCCCCAAGCGACCCGAAATATATCGGCGACGTATGGGATTCGATTGTCTACGCACTTGGCTCGGGCATCGGCTGGCTGCTTGCCATCGTTGGATTGGCTGCCATTCGCGAAAAGATGGCATTCTCTGACGTACCGGCTCCGTTGCGCGGACTGGGCATCACCTTCATTACCGTAGGGCTGATGGCTATCGCATTTATGTGTTTCTCGGGGTTGAAAATTTAAGGAAAGGAAGAAGAACAATGGATATAAATTTAATTTTAGCGAGTATCGGAGTGTTCCTTGTGGTGATTGTGTTGCTGGTGGTAATTTTGCTGATTGCCAAGAACTTCCTTGTACCATCGGGAAAGGTAAAACTCACCATCAACGGCGAGAATGTAATGGAGGTTGATTCGGGGTCGACACTGCTCGGTACCCTCTCCACCAACGGTATCTTCCTCTCGTCTGCCTGTGGAGGCAAGGGGTCGTGCGGACAATGCAAGTGTCAGGTGCTGGAAGGAGGCGGACAAATATCGCCCACCGAAACACCGCATTTCAGCCGCAAACAACAGCAAGACCATTGGCGGTTGGGATGCCAAGTAAAGGTAAAGGATGATATGACGATTAAAATCGACGAAGCCATACTCGGCGTCAAGGAGTGGGAGTGCGAAGTGATCTCCAACACCAACGTGGCTACCTTCATCAAGGAGTTTATCGTCAAACTGCCCGCCGGCGAACACATGGATTTCATCCCCGGCTCGTATGCGCAGATCAAGATACCCAAGTTCGGCATGGACTACGACAAAGACATCGACAAAGCCCTCATCGGCGAAGAGTATGTCAAGGCGTGGCAGAACTTTGACCTCTTCAGTTTGAAATGTCGCAACGACGAAGAGACCATCCGCGCCTACTCCATGGCGAACTACCCTGCCGAGGGCGACCGTATCACGCTCAACGTGCGTATTGCTACGCCGCCGTTCAAACCCAAAGAGCAAGGCAAAGGGTTCATGGATGTGATGCCGGGTATTGCCTCGTCGTATATCTTCACACTGAAACCGGGCGACAAGGTGATCATGAGTGGACCTTACGGAGATTTCCATCCCATCTTCGACTCCAAACGCGAGATGATGTGGATCGGAGGCGGTGCCGGTATGGCGCCGTTGCGTGCACAAATCATGCACATGACCAAGACGCTCCACACCACCGACCGCAAAATGTCGTACTTCTACGGCGCACGCGCACTCAACGAGGTGTTCTATCTGGAAGACTTCCTGCAGATAGAGAAAGATTTCCCCAACTTCTCGTTCCACCTTGCCCTTGACCGTCCCGACCCCGCTGCCGATGCAGCCGGCGTGAAGTACACCCCCGGATATGTGGGACAGGTGATTTACGACACCTACCTCAAAAATCACGAGGCGCCCGAAGACATCGAATACTACATGTGTGGACCGGGTCCCATGTCGAAAGCGGTCGAGAATATGCTCGATAGCTTGGGCGTGCCCTCCTCCAACCTGATGTTTGATAACTTCGGATAAACAATAAAGAAGGAATTAACGGAGTAAGCAGTTAAAAGAGTTAGAGCCAATCGTTCTTTTTGCTATACATAGCTTTCGGAACGATCGGCTCTAACTCTTTTAGTTTCTATAACTTCTGTAATTCTTTACTCCTCTGCCTGCTTGGCTTCAAATTCCTTCACTAACTTGTCTTGTACATCGGCAGGCACTAATTCGTAACTGGAGAAGGTCATGACGAACGATGCACGTCCGCCGGTGAGCGAACTCAATGCGGTAGAGTACGACGACATCTCCTTCAGCGGCACTTTGGCGCTCAGCTTTTCATAACCCGATTCGCTGCTCATGCCCATGATAATGGCACGTCGTCCTTGGAAATCGCTCATCACATCGCCCATTTTATCCGACGGCACAAACACTTCAACGTCGTAGATAGGTTCGAGAATCTTCGGACCGGCATTGCGGAAAGCTTCGCTGAAGGCGTTTCGACCTGCCAGCATGAACGATATTTCGTTAGAATCTACCGGGTGCATCTTGCCGTCGTAAACAATGACGCGTACATCGCGGGCATACGAACCGGTCAGCGGTCCTTGCTCCATACGCGACATGATACCTTTCAGGATGGCAGGCATGAAACGAGCATCGATCGATCCGCCTACGATACTGTTGATAAATACCAGTTTGCCTCCCCATTCGAGCGAAATCTCTTCGGTATTCTTCACGCTGATTTTGAACTCCTGATTGCCGAACTTGTACGTCTCGGGTACGGATACGCCTTCAATATAGGGTTCGACGATGAGATGTACCTCACCAAACTGTCCGGCGCCGCCCGACTGCTTTTTGTGTCGATAGTCGGCACGGGATGCCTTGGTGATGGTTTCGCGATACGGGATGCGCGGTTCTTCAAACTTCACCATCATTTTATCGTTGTTTTCCATGCGCCACTTCAAGGTGCGCAGATGGAACTCACCCTGTCCGTGCACAATGGTCTGTCGCAGCTCTTTCGACTGCTCTACTACCCACGTTGGGTCTTCTTCGCGCATGCGGTTGAGGATGCTCATCATCTTCTCTACATCCGACTCGTTCACCGGCTTGATTGCACGCGAATATTTGGAATTGGGGTATTTGATGAAATTGAATTTGTGATCCACGCCTTTGCCGTTCAGGGTGTTTCCGGTGTGTACATCTTTCAGTTTCACGGTGCAGCCGATGTCGCCGGCTACCAGCTCTTCTACCTTGATGCGATTGGCTCCGGCGCAGACATAGAGCTGTGCGATGCGCTCTTTCGATCCACGGTCGGCATTGGTCATGTCGTCGCCTTCGTGTATCTTTCCGCTCATCACTTTAAAATATTGCACATCGCCAATGTGCGGTTCTACCGACGTTTTGAAGAAGTAGAGCGATGTTGGGGCGTTTACTTCGGGTTTTACGATTTCGCCGTTGGTATCTGCTACGGGCGGCATTTCGTCGACAAAGGGCACCACATTGCCCAAAAACTCCATCAGGCGCCTCACACCCATATCTTTGCCGGCGCATACACAGAACACCGGAAACATGCCGCGCGATGCCAACCCTTTACGAATACCTTCGCGCATTTCGTCTTCCGAAAGAGATTCCTGTTCGAAGAACTTCTCCATCAGTTGCTCGTCGTGTTCGGCAGCAGCTTCAATCAAAGCTTTGTTGAGTTCGGTCGCTTTGTCCATCTCCTCGTCGGGGATCTCTTCGATGGTCGGCGCTCCGCCTTCCGGTCCCCACGAGTACTTCTTCATCACCAGTACGTCGATGAGCGAGTTAAAGTTCGGACCGGTAGCCAGCGGGTACTGTACCGGCACTACCTTCGATCCGTAGGATGCACGAAGTTGTTCGAGCACCATGTCGTAATCGCACTTCTCGTTGTCGAGTTGATTCACTAAGAAAATCACCGGCTTACCCAATTTTTCGGTGTAGCGGAAGTGATTTTGTGTACCTACTTCGGGACCATACTGCCCATTGAGTAACAAGATAGCCGTATCTGTTACGTTAAGCGCCGTAATAGCTGCCCCTACAAAGTCATCGCTGCCCGGACAGTCGATAATATTGAGCTTCTTACCGTTCCATTCTACATGGAAAACGGTGGAAAACACAGAATAACCATATTCCTGCTCCACCGGAAAGTAATCGCTGACCGTGTTTTTCATCGTAATTCTGCCACGACGTTTTATAACACCACCCTCATAGAGCAGCGCTTCTGTGAGAGTGGTTTTTCCCGAGCCGTCATTGCCAAGCAGGGCAATGTTTTTAATTTCATTCGTCTGATATACTTTCATGTTCGTATAAGATTTAAAATGAATAAATTAGCATGCTAACGCATACCGTTAATTAAATGGGGCGCAAATTAGACATTTATTAAAAAAGCACCAACTTATAGAACATGTTGTATAACATATCTATTTATTCCATTGCTTTTTTTACTTTTGTGCCTTTATTAGACAAACATCACATGCAAGAAAAGATTCTTATTTTAGATTTCGGTTCGCAAACCACGCAACTCATCGGACGACGTGTGCGCGAACTGAATGTGTATTGCGAAATTGTTCCTTATAACAAGTTCCCCGAAAACGACGAGCGTATCAAAGGTGTTATCCTCTCGGGAAGCCCGTTCTCAGTATACGATGAGCAGGCGTTCAAACTCGACTTGATGCGTATATGGGGTAAATATCCCATCTTGGGTATTTGTTACGGCGCCCAACTGATGGCATATAATTATGGTGGAACCGTCGAACCTGCCGGTACGCGTGAGTACGGACGGGCGCATCTTGATGCGTTCGATGCCGACAATGTGCTCTTCAAGGCTGTACGCCCTCACACCCAAGTGTGGATGAGCCATGGCGATACCATCACATCTATCCCTGCGGGGTTCCGGGTCATTGCCTCGACCGACAAGGTTGCCATTGCTGCCTATCAGGTTGCCGACGAGCAGGTATGGGGTGTGCAGTTTCACCCCGAAGTGTTTCATACCGAAGACGGTACGCAGATGTTGAAGAACTTTGTGACGGAGGTGTGCGGATGTAGGCAAGCGTGGAGCACGGCATCGTTTATCGAAACCACCGTCGCTGCCCTAAAGGCACAATTAGGCAACGATAAAGTGGTGCTCGGGTTGAGTGGCGGCGTCGACTCATCGGTAGCTGCCGTATTGCTGAACCGTGCCATCGGCAAAAACCTGACCTGCATCTTCGTAGACCACGGCATGTTGCGCAAAAACGAATTTCGCAATGTACTACACGATTATGAGTGCTTGGGACTGAACGTGATCGGCGTAGATGCTTCTGCCAAGTTCTTCGCCGAACTTGCCGGCGTTACCGACCCCGAGCGGAAGCGCAAGATTATAGGCAAAGGATTCATTGACGTGTTCGACGAGGAGGCACGCAAGCTCAAGGATGTAAGATGGCTGGCACAGGGTACCATCTATCCCGATTGCATCGAATCGCTCTCGATTACCGGAACTGTCATCAAGAGCCATCACAACGTGGGCGGTCTGCCCGAGAAGATGAATTTGAAACTGTGCGAACCGCTCCGTCTGCTTTTTAAGGACGAAGTACGCCGCGCAGGTCGTGAATTAGGCATGCCCGAACACTTGATTACCCGTCACCCCTTTCCCGGTCCGGGACTGGCTGTACGTATTCTGGGCGACATCACACCCGAGAAAGTGCGCATTGTGCAGGATGCCGACGACATCCTCATTCAGGCTTTGCGCGACAACGACCTTTACAATCAGGTGTGGCAGGCGGGCGTCATTCTGCTGCCCGTGCAGTCGGTAGGTGTCATGGGTGACGAACGAACTTACGAACGTGCCGTTGCCTTGCGTGCCGTCACGTCTACCGATGCCATGACGGCCGACTGGGCGCGCTTGCCTTACGACTTCCTCGCCAAGGTATCGAACGATATTATCAATAAGGTGAAAGGAGTAAACCGCGTTACTTACGACATCTCGTCTAAACCACCCGCCACCATTGAGTGGGAATGACGGCTTACTGTGCAACCCAATCCATAAACAGCATATTTTCACAGAATACCAACTAACACCTTTATATATGATGAGAAAGAATACACTTTGTTGGGTATGGGCTGCTTGTATGGCAGCACTAATGACACCCGGGTATGCCCAGCAGGCTACCAATCCACTAATTTTTGCCGATGTACCCGACATGTCGATGGTACGCGTAGGCGATACGTACTACATGAGCAGCACCACCATGCACGAAACGCCGGGCGTACCCATTATGCGCTCGAAAGACTTGTCGAACTGGGAGATTGTGAGCTACTGCTACGACCGGCTGGCTGAGATGGACGAGATGAATCTCAACAACGGCAAGAATACCTACGGACGAGGCACGTGGGCAAGCTGCATCCGCTATCACAACAACCGCTACTATGTATCGACCTTTGCCCAAACCACCGGCAAGACTTACATTTTCAGCACCGACAACATTGAAAAAGGAGAATGGAAACGGCAAGAGTTTGCTCCGTCATACCACGACCACTCTCTCTTTTTTGACGACGACGGACGCATCTACCTGATATGGGGAGGCGGAAAGCTGAACATCGTCGAACTGAAAGAAGACCTGTCGGGCATCAAGCCCGGAACAGAACGGGTATTCATAGAAAACGCCGGCGCTCCTGCCGGCAAGAATCTGATGCTGCCTGCCGAAGGTTCGCAACTCTTCAAAGTGAACGGCAAGTATTATCTCTTTAATATCACCTGGCCCAGAGGAGGTATGCGCACGGTAATCATACATCGGGCCGACAACATCAATGGTCCGTGGGAAGGACGCGTTGCCCTGCAAGATCGGGGTATCGCACAAGGCGGACTGATAGGGACGCCCGACGGACGCTGGTTCTCGTACCTCTTCCGCGACTACGGCTCCGTGGGACGCATCCCCTATCTGGCGCCTGTGACGTGGGAAGACGGATGGCCGGTTATCGGCGTCAACGGCAAGATACCCGACACACTCGACCTGCCCGCAAGTAAAGGTTTGAAGCCCGGCATCGTGGCATCCGACGACTTCACCCGCAAGAAGAATTCGCGCGACCTGCCGCTGGTGTGGCAGTGGAACCATCAGCCCGACAATGCCCTCTGGTCGGTACGCGAGCGCAAAGGCTACCTCCGTCTGAAAACCGGACGCCTCGACACCGAATTTACGCAGGCACGCAACACGTTGACGCAACGCACCATCGGTCCGACCTGCGCCGGCGAAACGAGCCTCGATGTGTCGGGCATGAAAGAGGGCGACTTTGCCGGACTGGCGCTGGTACAACGTAAGTATGGCTTGGTAGGAGTGAAGTACGAAAACGGCGTTAAGCGTATTGTCATGGTAAGCGCACAGACCAACAAGCCCGAAGTGATCGAGACGCTTCCCCTTACCGGAAAGGTGGTTTACCTGAAAGCTACCTGCGACTTTACCGATCGCCACGACGTAGCCGACTTCTATTACAGCCTCGACGGCAAGCAATGGAAGAAGATAGGCAATCAGTTGCACATGGAGTACTCCATGCCGCACTTCATGGGCTATCGTTTCGGACTGTTCAACTATGCCACGCAGCAAACCGGCGGATACGCAGATTTCGATTACTTCAAGATATAAGCTTTTTCATCGACTGTCTGTCGCACTTCGTCGATAACTCCTTTCTATACTGATTGCCGCAAAGATACCTTTGCGGCATCAGTTTTTTAATACCAAAGTTTATGCAACATAACAACGATACGGCAACCACACTCAACTGGAAAAAGAATACCGGTCTGTTTCTTGCCGGACAGGCGGTATCGCTTTTCGGTTCGATGCTCACCCAGTACGCCATCATGTGGGAGATCACGCTACGCATGCAGAGCGGCGCAGCCATGACCCTCTATGCCATTCTCGGATTGTTGCCCACCTTTCTGATGTCGCCGTTGGGAGGTGTGTGGGCAGATCGGTTCAATCGTAAGAACCTCATCAATGTAGCCGACGGCGGCATTGCTTTGGTAACCCTTGCCGTGGCAATCGTTTTTATGAGCGGTTACGAAGAGGTGTGGTTACTGTTTGCCTGTGCCGGCATACGTGCGTTGGGGCAAGGGGTACACTCGCCTGCGATCAGCGCCTTCATTCCGCAGATTACCCCACCCGAACACCTCAGTAAGATCAATGGCATCAACAGCAGTATACAGTCGCTTGCCTACATCGCATCGCCCATGGCAAGTGCGGCGCTGATGAGCTTCATGCCGCTGGCACACATTTTCTTCATTGACGTCGTTACTGCTGCGATAGGTATCTCGATTGTCTGTTTCCTGGTCAAATTGCCGAAAGAGGCTTTCCTGCATCACCTCGATGTGCCGGCTACGCGCTCGTACCTGCACGATATGCGCAACGGATGGCAATACATACGCCGTCGCCCGTTCATTTTGCAGATGACCATTCTCTGCGCGCTGTTCAATATTGCCATTGCTCCGGCGTCGTTTCTTTCGCCATTGCAGGTGGTGCGCAATTTTGGCGATGAGGTGTGGCGGTTGTCTATTATTGAAGCCGTTTTTTCCGGCGGCATGATGACAGGCGGATTGATCGTCGGTTTTTGGGGCGGCTTTAAGCATAAAACATACTCTATGGGGCTAAGCAACCTGCTGTTCGGAACAGGTGCCATAGTGCTGGGGGTTGTCTCTTCGTTTCCTGTTTATGTGGTAGCTATGACCCTGATGGGGTTGGTGATGCCCTTGTTCAATATTCCTTGGACGGTGCTTGCCCAAACAAAGATAGACCCCGCCTACATGGGACGTGTGTTCGGCGTTTTCACGATGGTTGGCTCGCTGATGGCGCCTGCCGGTATGTTGATATTCGGTCCGCTTGCCGATGTGGTATCGATCGATTGGCTGATGGCAGGGAGCGGTGCGGCGATTATACTGCTGGGTATACCTTATGTGAGCAGTAAGGCGCTGCTGGAGGCGGGGAAAGGAGGATAACGGAGCATTTCATTCAATCGCCACGCCTGTATGTGTTTGATTCCTCCCTTCGACGGGAAAGCAATGGGGTCGAGCGATACGACGTATTTCTCATAGTTGTCGCCGATAATCTCTAACGCCGCATATTCGCGCTCGACCGTTGTAAGGTCGGCAAGCAGGTAGGCGCTCTGTACGTAAAGAGTGCGGTCGCCTTTAATAGCTACAAAGTCCACCTCTTTATGTTGTATGCTGCCCACATATACGTTGAAGCCTGCTCGGCGTAGCTCCAAGTAAATTAGATTTTCGGCAAGATAGCCCATGCCGTAGCCATAGCCGGGATAGATATAATTCTTGTAAGCCAAATCGTTAGTATAGTATTTGGCATTGCCCGACAGTATCTCTTTGCCTTTGATGTTATATCGGTCGCAACGATGTACAACGAACGTATCTTCGAGATAGCCGATATAGGTAGCCACAATCTCATAACTCGTCCTGCGACCTATTCCCTTGAAATACTTCACTATATTGTTGACTGACAACAAATTTGCTGCATTGTTAACCAGATATGCGAAGATATCTTGGAGCAATTGGGTATCTCGGATGTTGTGACGCTGTATGATGTCGCGCATCAATATGGTATCCTGCAGAGCAGAGAGGTAGTTGTACTTCAGTTCCTCGGTTTTCAGAGCGAACAGCTCGGGCAATCCGCCACTACCTACATAGTTGGCATAGCTTTGATAGCCTTCTGTCTGTTGCGTGATACCCAAATATTCCGAATAGCTGAACGGAAACACCTCAACCTGAATGTAGCGCCCCGACAATAGCGTTGCCAGTTCGCCCGATAGCATGTTCGAGTTAGATCCGCTTATAAACACCTCGTACTCATCGGTATAGTCTTGCGATAGGGAATTGATCACATGTTCCCAACCGACTATGTTCTGCACTTCGTCAATGAAGAGGTATACTCTGCCTGCGGGATTTAGCTCGCGCCGATAGAACTTTATCAATTCATTCAGGTCGCGATAACTGTGCAGAAAGTCAAAGTCGGCAAATTCGCGGTTGATTATCAGCGTATTTTCGGGCTTTACACCGTCGGTTATTAGTTGGAGGGCTATTTGTCGCAGGATGTAACTCTTTCCTGCGCGTCGTTGTCCCACCAATACTTTAATGAGCCTGTTACCTGTGTACTCCACTAATTTGTCGGTGTATTCGTTTCGTCGATAACCCGCTTGCCGGATCGCCGAACCCCAGAAGTTATACTTCCGGAGAATTGCCGTTCTTTCGTCCATAACTGAATGTTTTCCGCAAAGATAGAACATTTTCAGTTATAACTGAATCTTCTTCGTCTGCTGTAACGTTAAACAATGGTAAAACTAATGGTATCACAATATCTCCCTTTCATCTGATGATGACACAGGGATGTATAAACAATCTCGTTCTACTGCGTTAAACAAACGTAAAACAATGCAATGATTAGTTGTGTGTATACAATGTTTCGTTAATATTGCAGCACAAAATTTATTATCCGTTAATCTTAAATGATGAGATACTTTTCTATTTTTACGCTACTTCTTTGTATTACAGCATTTTCCTCTATTCCGGCATCTGCATGTACTACCATCATCGTCTCCGGCAAAGCAACCAAAGACGGTCGACCCTTGATGTGGAAAAACTCCGATACCGATTCCCCTCACCATAGCGTGTTCTATGCCGACCACCGCGGATACCCCTTTTTGGGCATCATACGCCGGTCGACGAAGAGTGAGGCAACCGGTAGCATCTGGGCAGGCACCAATTCGAAGGGCTTTTCGATCATGAACACCATGTCGTACAACCTTACCGATTCGGCAGTCTACTCGCGCAACGGTGCCGTCATGCGGCGTGCACTCGAAGTGTGTGCCACCGTCGATGAGTTCCAACACTATCTTGACACCCTTCCCCGTCCGATGAAGGTTGAAACCAACTATGGTGTGATGGATGCCGCAGGTGGAGCCGCCTACTTCGAGACGAACAGCAACGGCTATCGCAAGCTTGATGTCAACGACCCCACTGTCGCCCCCAACGGTTACTTGGTTTACACCAACTTCTCCTACACCGGCTTCTACGACAAGGGACAAGGCTACATCCGCTATCTCTCCGTACAGCATCAGGTGGCGCGTGTCGTACAATCCAAAGAATTCACACCTCGCTGGATACTCAACAACCTGTCGCGTAGCTATTACCACTCGCAACTTGATCTGGACTTCACCAGCCCCGAAGCCTTGCAGCTCTTCAAAAGCGGATATATCCCCGATCAAGACCTGATACCGCGCTTCTCTACTGCCAGCGCCACCATCATTCAAGGCGTACGCAAAGACGAAAACCCCGAACTCACCACGATGTGGGCTGCTTTGGGTTATCCACCCTGTGCGGTAGCCATGCCGGCGTGGGTGAAGGCAGGACGCAACAACACGCCGCTGATCATGCGCGACCCCGAAACCCGCACCTCCCGAATGACACAATGGACAGACAGCGTGCAAACTACCCTCTATGACATTGAGCGCGGACACGGACAAGCATACCTCCACTTCTCGAAAGTCTACAATAGTGAAGGTACCGGTTACATGCAGGTGCTTAGCCCCATCGAAGATTATGTGTTTGCCGAGACGGAGAGCTACTTAGCCAAATGGCGTGCCGCAGGCAAGCTGAACCTTGCCGAAGTGAAACAGTTGGGAGAGGACAACAGCAGTTATGTGGAAGAGCATTTGCCACCTATACGATGAATCGTATAAGCTCCAAAGTCTATGCCACAAGAATATAATATACAATATCATAATAACCTACTGCTACAATGAAACGAGTTTCCTTATTGCTATCGGTGCTACTATGTTCTTTCGGCGCCATAGCCCAGCCCGGACCGGCTGCTTTTCCGCACGACATACTGTACTATCTGCCCGAGGGTAACTACACCTTCGACCCCAACATTCCGCAGCCCAAGGATGTTCTGGGCTTCGAGATAGGTGAACAGCATGCCGACTGGAACAACGTGCTGATGTACATGGAAGCGCTCGACAGAGCCTCCGACAGAGTCTCTATCTACCGCTTCGGACAGACCAACCAGTTCCGCCCCTTCATACAGGTTACCATCACCTCTGCCGACAATCAGAAACGTTTGGAAGATATCCGTCGCGAACACCTGCAACTCACCGACACCGAACAGTCCGACAAGCTCAACATTGACCGTATGCCCTTAATCGCCAACCTGATGTACTCCATCCATGGCAACGAACCCTCGGGTGTTAACTCGTCGCTTGTGCTTGCCTACTATCTCACCGCCTTGCAGGGTGCCGATGCCGACCGCCTGCGCAACGACATGGTGGTAATACTCACCCCGGGACAGAACCCCGACGGCATCAACCGCTTCGCCTCGTGGGTCAACTCGTCGCGCAGCTTCCCCGATGTGGCAGACCTCAACTCGCGCGAGTTTACCGAGCCGTGGCCCAGTAGCCGCACCAACCACTATTGGGCAGATACCAACCGCGACTGGCTCATGGCGCAACACCCCGAAGGACAGAACGCACTCGAGATGTATTACCAATGGATGCCCAACGTAGTGTGCGACTTCCACGAACAGGGAGGCGACCGTTCCTACTATTTCAGTCCGGGACATCCCAAGCGCACCCACCACCTGACATCGCCGCTCAACCAGACGCTGACTGCCAAGCTGACCTCATCCAGCGCCCGCGAGCTGGATCAAATAGGTACTCTGTACTTCTCCAAAGAGGGCTACGACGACTACTATATCGGCAAGGGCGCTGCCTACGGCGACATACACGGATCGGTCTGCATCCTGTACGAACAATTGGCCTCGCGCGGACACCTGCGTCCCACCAAAAACTACGGCATCATGTCGTTTGCGTCGACCGTTCGCAACCAAGCCTTCTCGGCAGTAGGATTGCTGAAAGGCGCACTCGGCATGAAGACCGAGCTGATGAACTACCAACGCGACTACTACAAGAACAGCCGCAAGGATGCTGCCAAAGACCCCGTCAAAGGCTACATCTTCAATGCCCGCGGCGACCGTGCCGTTACCTATCACTTCCTCGACAACCTGCGCCGCCATCGCCTCGATGTTTACCGTCTGGCAGCTTCCCGAACCGTAGGGGGGCATAGTTACCAAACCGACGATTCGTACATCATCCCCACCGGACAGAAATACTACGCCATGGTACGCACCCTGATGGAAGATGCCACACACTTCGAAGACAGCACCTTCTACGACATCTCTACGTGGACCTTCCCCTACGCCTACAATTTGCAGTACGACGAGCTGTCGTCCGTCTCCGGTTTGCTCGGCGAAAGAGTAGGGCAGCTCACCTTCCCCACGGGCGAAGTGGTCGGTGTCAAGAGCAGCGTAGCATACCTCTTTGAAAACACGCAGTATTATGCCCCCCGCATGGCTACGGAGCTGTTGCGGCGCGGACTGATAGTAAAAGTGTCGGGTCGCCCCTTCACCTACTCGCCGACCGAAGGTAAACCCATCACCCTGACTTACGGTACCTTTATCGTTCCCGCACAAGGGCAACCCATCACACCCGACGAAGTTTACGCGCTCGTCGGTCGCCTCTCGCGCGAGTGCGGTATCACCACCTACGCCGCCTCCAGCGGTCTGATGTCCGATTACGACTTGGGGTCTACTGCCACCAAACCGCTCGATATGCCCCGCGTGGCACTCATCGTCGGGCGCGGTATGGGCATTCCCTCATCGGGCGAAGCATGGATGTTGCTCGACAAACGCTTCCAACTGCCACCTACGTTGATAGAATACAGCAAGTTGAACAGCGTCGACCTGAATAGCTATAACGTCCTCATCATGTCCGACGGTATTCCTACGACTGCCGTGTCGGCTCGCGTCAACGACAAGCTGAAGGCATGGACAGAAGATGGAGGTACGCTGATAGCCATCGGCAGTGCCTATCGTTGGACTAACTCGGCAAAGATTACCGATTTCAAAACGATACCTTCGGTTACTGCCGACAAGACCGACAGCGATGCCAAGAAGAAAGCGCCTGCCCCTTACCGTTCGTATGCTTCGCGGTCGGAAGCAACCGGCAACGCTGTCGACGGTGTCATACTGAATTGCCGCCTCGACCCCACGCATCCGCTGGGATGGGGGTATAACCAAGAGACGCTACCTGTTATCCGCAATGCCGCTACTGCTTTCCACCGTCCGGAAGGGGCATACTCCACCCCGTTGTCCTATCTCGACAAACCCTATCTCTCCGGTTTTATCTCGAACAAAAACCTGTCGCGCATGGCAGGTACGCCTGCTGCCATGATCGAGAGTGCCGGAAAAGGACGGGTGATACTGCTGGTTGACGATCCCAACTTCCGCATGTATTGGTATGGCGGTACCCGACTCTTTATGAACGCTATCTTATTCGGGCAACTGCTGTAACGCAGTTGTCCCTACAGCTTGGTAGGAAGTGCCGACAAACGTTTACCCACAAATCTCTCTTTCCAAATTTATAACTAATACCCCAAATCCTGATGAAAACTACATGGAGGAGATTTATCTCCGCATTATGCTGCTTTCTGTTTGTGACCGTCGCCTGGTCGCAGACGCGTAACATCACAGGTACCGTGACCTCGTCCGAAGACGGTGAACCCGTCATTGGAGCCACTGTACGTGTGAAAGACACTACTATCGGCACCATC
Organism: Prevotellaceae bacterium; assembly: GCA_031262085.1. Classification (GTDB taxonomy): domain Bacteria; phylum Bacteroidota; class Bacteroidia; order Bacteroidales; family Bacteroidaceae; genus Bacteroides. The sequence continues at coordinate 4,957 of JAISIN010000101.1, read as the reverse complement.
ACCAACGTGGATGGTGTATTCCGCCTTGATGTACCTGCGAGCGCTACCCATCTGCTGGTATCTTGCGTCGGCATGAAAACACACGAAGAGACCATTACCGGCAAGTCGCTCTTCAGCATCGTGCTCCGTCCGGATGCCGAACTGCTCGACGAAGTGATTGTGGTGGCTTATGGTACTACTACGAAGGGTTCCTTCACCGGTTCTGCCAGTATGGTGAAGGCAGATAAGTTAGAGCAACGCCCCATGACCAACGTTACCAGCGGTCTGCTGGGTACGGCTCCCGGCGTGGTGGTCTCTACTGCCAACGGACAGCCGGGTTCCGAACCCACCATCTACATCCGCGGCTTGGGATCGATATCTGCCGGTAGTACCCCGCTCATTATCTTGAACGGCATGCCCTACGACAACTCCATCAGCAGTATCAACCCGAGCGACATCGAAAGCATGACGGTGCTCAAAGATGCCTCGTCGACGGCATTGTATGGGTCGCGTGCTGCCAACGGTGTGGTACTCATTACCACCAAAACCGGTAAGGCAGACAAGATGAGCGTCAACTTCCGCTTCAACCAAGGCTTTGTCTCCCGCCAGCAGTCCGATTACAAGCGGGTAGGTGTCGAAGACTATATGGTGTTGTCGTGGGAGAACCTACGCAACGGCTATATGGACAATGGAGCCGAAGCTGCCGATGCCGCTGCCCGCGCTACGGAGAACCTCATCACTACGGTAAGACTGAATCCGTTCAATGTGGCAGACAACGAAGTGGTCAACACCTCCGGAGTGTTCAACCCCAACGCCAAATTCTTGTGGGCAGACGATACCGACTGGGAAGATGCCCTGACGCAATTAGGCGCACGCACCGATGCCGGTCTGAGCCTTTCGGGAGGAACCGAAAAGTCGAACTACTACGCCTCGCTGGGCTACCTCAATGAGAGTGGTTACATCATTAAATCGGGATTCGAACGCTACACCATGAGTGCCAACGTCAACTCCCAAATCACCAAGTTCCTGAAGGTCGGCAGCCAACTGTCGGGTAACATCAGCTACTCGCGCGGCAACCAGAACGAATCGTCGGGCAACCTGATCAACCCCTTCCGCTTCATGCGCTACGTAGGGCCGATCTACCCCATTCACCTGCACGACATGTCAAGCCCCGACAAGGGATTGCTGCTCGGAGCCGACGGTAAGCCCATGTACGACTTCGGAGCTTCCGGACGTGAATACAACTCGGGTGTCAATCCGGCAATCGAACTTCAGAACAACCACGATGAGTATCGCCGCAACACCCTCAATGCCAAGGCGTATGCCGAAATATCGTTCCTCGACGGCTTCAAGCTGACGCTGAACGGTGCCGTGGGAGCCAACTCCTATCGCGGTTCGTCGGGCGCATACGTATATGCCGAAAAAGGCAACTCGGGAACAGCCACCGGCACCTCGTCGTTCACCACGACATGGACATGGAACCAACTGCTGGAGTACTCCAAGCAATTCGGAAAGCACCATGTCGAAGCGCTGGTGGGACACGAAAGCTACGACTATGAGTACAACTATCTCACAGCCTCCATGCAGAACCAAACCATCATAGGCGATAACTTCGAGTTGCGCAACTACGGCGAAACCTCCAGCGTGCCCTACTCGTACACCAACAAGCTGACGAGCGAAGGCTACCTGTCGCGCGTAAGCTACAACTACGACGACCGTTACTTCGCATCGGGGTCGTTCCGTCGCGATGCCTCTTCGCGCTTCGCACCCGAATCGCGCTGGGGTAACTTCTACTCTTTCGGATTGGGCTGGCGCATTGACCGCGAGGCTTTCATGGAAGAGTTCGACTTCATCGACATGCTCAAGTTGCGTACCGCTTATGGCGAAACCGGTAACGACGGACTGTCGGGTTACTATCCGTGGCGGGCCGTGTATGTGACCTCACCCAATGCCCTCGAGGCCGGTTACATCCAAGACTGGGAAGGTTCGGGCAACCGCGAACTGACGTGGGAAGTATCGCGCAGCTTCGACATAGCACTCGAATTCAGCTTGTGGAACAGCAAACTGAACGGTTCGATAGAGTTCTTCAACCGCAACGTCGACCGCCTGCTGTTTGCCATCCCGCAATCGCCCACCATCGGTGTCGACCAGATCGACCAAAACGCCGGTTCCATGTATAACCGCGGTATTGAGTTTGAACTGAACTACACCCCCATCCAAACCAAAGAGTGGAAGTGGAACGTAGGCGTCAACGGCATGTATCTGAAGAACGAGCTGACCTCATTGCCTATCGATCCTTATACCAGCGGTACGCACCGCGTCGAAGCCGGACACCCCCGCTATAACTTCTACCTCTATCAGTGGCGTGGCGTATATCCCGAAACAGGCGATTGCCTCTACGTGCCTGCCGAGAATGCTTATGACGAAACAGGCGCACCGGTCGAAGCAGCCGGATTGGTCGAGTATAAAGGGGTAACCTATTCTACCAACCGCGACTACGCCCTGCGCGACTTCTCCGGCACGCCTACACCCAAGGTGATTGGCGGTTTCAACACCAACCTGTCGTGGAAGAACTTCAACTTGGCGCTCACTTTCTACTATCAGTTGGGTGGAAAGATGTACGACGAAGGATATGCAAGCCTCATGACACCGAGCAGCGCCTCACTTTCGGGTTCGACCATGCACGTCGACCTGCTCAATCGCTGGCAGAAGCCGGGCGACATCACCGATGTGCCGCGCTTTGTGCTCGCCACCGGCGCTGCCGCCACCAGCCTCGCTGCAAGCACCTCTACACGCTGGCTCGTCAGCTCCAACATGCTCGAGCTGTCGAACATCAACCTGAGCTACGACATCCCCAAGTCGATCGTTACCAAGATGAACGTACAGGCGCTTCGTCTCTACTTTGCTGCCGAAAATGTATTCGTCATTTCTGCCCGCCAAGGCATGTACCCGCGCAAGAACATCTTCTCGGGCTACGCCAGCAACCCTGACGTCTATCTGCCTTCGCGTGTCTTCACTTTAGGTTTAAATCTCTCTTTCTAAAAACAATCTGTCATGAGAAATAAAATCATAACCTTCCTGCTGATGGCTTGCGTAAGTCTTGCCTTCAATGGATGTAGCGAAGATTTCTTCGATACGAAATCGACCTCCGATGTCGACCAATCGCAAATATTCCAAACCACCGAAACAGCCATGCTGGCTATCAATGGTTTGCACAAACTGATGCACCATCCCTCGCTGACCGGAACTTATGCGCAGGGAGGATACGAATCGTGGATGATCTGGATGGACATGCTGGGCGAAGACTTGGTGTACACCTACTCTAACGCGCAGTTCCAAACGCACGCCAACTGGCGTATGCACCGCGTCATTACCTATACCGGCTTGGTGTATCACTATCGTTTGTTCTATTACTTCATCACCAATGCCAACCTGATCGTTGCGAACATCGACGCTGCCACAGGTCCCGACAATGAGAAGGAGTATATTAAAGGACAGGCGCTGGCATATCGTGCCTTTGCCTACTTCAACTTGGTACAGACTTGGGGCGGACGCTACGATGCCGGCGGTAACAATACGCAATTGGGTGTGGTGATTCGCAACGATCAGGAAACCGACCTGCGTCCGCGCAACACAGTCGAAGAGGTTTATGCCGTAATCAACGAAGACCTCGACGAAGCCGTTCGCCTGCTCGACGGTGTGAAGGGAAGCATTACGCGTAACAACAAGTCGCACATCAACTCCTACGTAGCCCGTGGTCTCAAAGCCCGTGTGCTGCTGGCACAAGGTAAGTGGCGCGAAGCTGCCGAAATGGCAAAGACCGTAGTCGAAGGAGCCGGTGCCAGCCTGCAAGACGACACCTACACCACCACCAATAACCGCATGATGGACCGCAACAACACTGAATTCATTTGGTGCAAGATCGGACAAGCCGACCAGGCAGGAACGCTCAAGAACTTTGAGAGCTTCATGACCAATGCCAACGCCAGCTTCAACGGTAACACCCCGCGTGCCATCTATAACCAGCTCTACAACCGCATACCCGATACCGACATCCGCAAGACGCTCTGGTTCCCCAATGCGCAAGACCCCGACTTCGTGCCCGCCCCCGTCTATTCTACCTACGGCGGTAAGCGTCGCGTCAATTACATGGCGAACAAGTTCCTCGTGACCGATCCTGCCATCGTATGTGCCGACGTGCCCTACATGCGTTTGCCCGAGATGATGCTCATCATGGCAGAAGGGTATGCACGCGCCGGCGACACCGGTTTGGCTGCCGACATACTCTACCAATTGGCTCACCACCGCGACCCGGCTTATGTCAAGAGTACCTCGACGGGTGCCACGCTCATCGAAGAGGTGCTGTTCCAGCGTCGTATCGAGCTGTGGGGCGAAGGATTCCGCTTCCTCGATCTGAAGCGCCTGAACATGCCACTCAACCGCGGCGACAAACCGCGCGAAGGCTACAGCACCGCCCCGTGGAAGGCGCTCACCCCCGGTGCCAAGAGCACCATGCCGACCAACGTCGATCCATTGGCTACCAATTGGAACATGTACGAATCGGGTACAGTGGGCGACGAAGAAACCCGTCTCATCCCCGCAGGCGACAAACGTTGGCAGTTTGTCTTCCCCGACGACGAAATTGATGTCAACCCGTTCGTCGAGCAGAACGAGATGTAAGGTAGGAAGGCAATCAGAGCCTCTTCCTGCATATAAAGAAATCCGCGCGTGTCAAATGTACTTGGCACGCGCGGGTCGCTTTTGCATCATCCTATCAGATAGCGCCCGATGTTGCGCTTCTCTTTATCGAAGCTCACACCCACTTTGATGAGTTGACGTCCGTCGATGGAGTAGGGCAGGAGATACTCTTTACTCTCTATCTGTTGGAGGGCAGCTTCGGCGGTGTCGTTGAGTTTGAACTCAAACACGTAGATATACTTGTCGGTCTTCACCACCGCATCGGCTCTGCCGCGGGCGC
>JAISIN010000042.1 GCA_031262085.1 Prevotellaceae bacterium | reverse complement strand
ACGGTCAGCCCGACGGCTATGGTGAGCGGCGCAGGGTAGACGGAGAAGCCGTCCGTATGGGTAGCCCCTTGCCACACGTTGCCCAGCAGCCATAGAATGACCGTGGTGTAGCCCAATCCCACGACCACGCCACCGAGGGCGGTCACGGCCACCACCGGAGAGGCTTCGCGCCAGAGCAGCGCGGTGATGCGCCGGGGGGTATAGCCCAGGTGGGTGAGCAGCGCCAGTTCGCCGCGCCGCCGGTAGAGCATCTCTGCCAGCGGGATGACCGACAGCAGCAGTGCCGATATAATGATGAAGCAGCCCAGCGCGAGGAACAGCCCAGCGAAATCCACCCCGTTGCGGGCGGCATAGATGCCCGCTTCACGCGGATGAACCAGGTGGATGTCCATCATCTCCGGGCGGAGCAGGGAGAGGTCGGGCTGCGTGTCGGCCACGCGCACGGCGGTGGCGTTGCCGTAGGCATTGCTCCAGCGGGGGGCGAGGCCGGCATAGCTCACCAGCGCTTTGGGCGTGGTGCGGTAGCGTTCCCAGTAAAGCTCGTCCTCGGCGGTGATGCGACCCATGTCGATGGGCAGATCGCTGTTCCAGTCGGTGCAGCGCGTGGCGTCGGTCATGCCGGGGAAGCGGGCGGTGAGCGTGCTGTCCGCCTGCAAGTCGGCGAGGGGGACGATGCGCTTGACCCGCAGCGCCACGGAATCGGTGCGCAGCCGTTTGAGGTCGCCCGCGGTGAAGAAGCTCATCCGCACCGTGTCGCCCACGCCGACGCGCAGGCGGCGGGCGGTGTAGTCGGCAAGGATGAGGTCACCCGGCTCGAGTGGCTCGCCGTCGTAGGTGTCCAGCGCCGTGACAAAGGAGTAGGGGACGGCATCGGCGCTATGTAGACTTTCCAAGCTGTTTGCCAGATAAGAGAAGAGGCGGTTGGGGGCATGGTTGCGCGTGGTGATGCTTCGGGTCACCTCGTCGGGCAGGAAGAGACGGTCGGCGGCGATCTCGGTGAAGCCGTTGCCGTGGTGCAGCGTGATGCCGCTCATGCGGTAGTTCCATGCCGCGTGCAGGTCGGCGGTGGTGAGCTTCCGGGGGCTGAGCAGCAGGTTGATTTTGCCTTTGGCGCCCAAGGTTTCTGCCAGTTCGGCGCGGTTCACAAAGAGGTTGTAGGGCAGTGTCTGCTCGTTGCGCAGGCTGAGGTTGCCGCCGTGGCGGGCATCCAGGAGGCTGTCGCACTGTAAGCGCAGGGAGGTGGTGTAGGTGTCGGTGACGAAGAGCGACCCCGACGGCACCAATCCTTCGGCGGGGAGGCGGAGCACCAGGTCGACCGGGCGGCGTGCCGAGGGCTTCATGTCCAGCTCGCGTGCCAGCGGCGCGTTGATGTGTACGCTGCCCCGCGGGACGGCGGCGTCGTCTACGCCCCACACGGTGACGGGCGTATGTTTGCCGTCGTGCGCCACAAAGCCGTCCACCATGAGCACGCCGCGGGCGGCGGGCCACTTGGCGGCAAACTCCTCGTCAAGGAACGAGCGGCGGGCAAAAAGGATGCTTTCCGTGTCGCCCAGCCGTTCCGCCACGCGGCGGACGAGCGTGGTACGTACCGAGTCGCCCACCACCAGGCTTCCCGTGATGACTGCCACGGTGATGAGGGTCGCCGTTGCCACCAAGCGGTAGTAGCGGCGGTAGTAGCGACTGCCTGCGCGGATGATGTCGCGGCGCTTTGCGGCGGGCGTCACGTCGGGGTGTTTCATTGCAGTACGCCCTCCTGTAAGGTGACTATTCGCTGCGCGGCGGCAGCTGTCCGGTCGGAGTGGGTCACCATGACGATGGTGGTCTCCAGGCTCCGGTTGACTTGGGTGAGCAGGGCGGTGATGCCGCGGGCGTTGTCGGCGTCGAGCTGTCCCGTCGGTTCATCGGCCAGCAGCAGCAGCGGGCGCATCAGCAGGGCGCGGCACACAGCCACCCTGCCGGCTTCGCCGCCCGAGAGGGCGTGCGGGTAGCGCCGTTCCAGCGGGCTGATGGCGGTGAGCTTCATCAGGTAGCGGGCGTACTCCGTCTCCTCGTCGCTTGCCCGATCTTTGGCGGCAAGAGCGGGCAGCAGGATGTTCTCCAGCACGGTGAGCTGCGGCAGCAACCGGTGGTCTTGGAAGATGAAACCGATGCGGCGGTTGCGCACCGTCGAGTGGTCGGTGGCGGCGTTGGTCATCTCTTCGCCGTCGAGCAGGTAGCTGCCGCTGTCGGGGAGCAGCAGGGTGCCGAGGATGGAGAGCAGGGTGGTCTTCCCTGCGCCCGAAGCGCCGCGGATGGCGACGAACTCGCCGCGCCCGACTTGCAGGTCGATGCCGCGCAACACCTCGTTGCGCCGCTGTTCGCCGTCGGCAAAGTACTTGGTGATTCCTTTCAGTGCTATCAGTGACATACGCTTGGGGTGTTATCGTTTAATTATTATTCCGTTGTTCATTGCCGAAGCAGAGCAGGGTGCCGCGCGAAGTGAGCACCATGAAGTGCCCGCGTATCACGGCGGGCGACCCGATGATTTGCTCTCCCGCGTCATACTCCCACAGCAGGGTACCGGTGTCGGCGTCGAGGATGCTGACGATGCCTGTCTTGGTGCAGACCAGCAGGCGGTCGGCGCACACCACGGGCGAACTCTCGCCGCAGTCGCCCCCCAGCAGGTAGTCCCAGCGCACACTGCCGTCCTTGCGGTTCACCGCCCGCAGTCGTCGTCGACCGGAGAAGTAGTAGAAGGTATCGTCGGAGACGGCAGGGACAGAGATGTACGAACCCTCTTCTGCCGTTGCGGCGTCCGCTTCGCAGACGATCTTGCGGTGCCGCACGATGTGCCCGCCGTCGAGCATCAGCTTGTAGATGTTGCCCGAGTAGTCGCCCACGTAGCCGTAGTCGCCCATGATGGCGGGCGAGGCGGGGATGTAGGCATCGAGTTTCAGGGAATCGGTGGGCGTGCCCGTGCGGCAGTCGATGATGCGCAGCCAAGCATCACACCCGCCGAAGACGACGTAGTGGTGCCACAGGGCAGCGGCGCCGTTGAGGTAATAGCCGGAGGGGAAGCGGCTGATGAGCGTGCCGCGGCGGGCATCGAGGCAGTAGAGGTAGTTGTCGTAGCTCCCCACGATGACCGCTTCGCGACCCGTGAACTCCAGGAAGTTGGGCGATGCGGAGATCTGTCCTTCGGTGGGGTAGTTCCAGAGCGTGTCGCGCCGAGCGAGCGACAGGGCGGTGAGCATGCCGTCGATGCGTCCGATGTAGAGCACCGAATCGTGTATCATCGGCGTGGCTTCGACGGGCGTTTGCAGCGCGTATTCGAAGGTGAGCCGCCCGCCGAGGCCTACGCCCCGCACGGTGCCCTTGCGGTCGCACCAGTAGGTGGTTCCGCCGTCGACCACGGGCGAAGCCACCGTGCGGACATCGCTCCGGTAGCTCCACAGCAGCGCCGGGCGGGCAGGCAGCGGCGTGCCGGTATATCCGCTCAGGGTGGCGTCGGCGCGGAAGAGGTGCCAGTTCAGGCTCTCCGCACCGGAGGAGCCGCCCCGGTGGCCGCACGCCGCAAAGAGAAAGAGGGAGAGAACGAGGAAGAGCGGCAACAGCAGGGTGGGCAACTGTTTCAGCCGGTAGAGGGCGCCCGTGGGGCAGAGGTCTGCCGTCTGCGGGGGGATGTGTGATTGGCTTTCGGCGGGGAGCACCACCTGCATGCCGAAGCCGCGGTCGCGGAAGGTGAAGCCGTCGGTGGTGTTGTAGACGCACAGCCCGCAGCGCACGCACTTGGCAGGCTCGAAGCAGAGCGTGCCGCCAACGACCTGCCGCTCCTGTGCGGTGGGGCATGCCGACGATGTGCCGTAGCGCGATCGGGTGATGCCCAGCTCGTCGGCGTAACGGCGCAGCTTGCAACCGTCAGCGCCGTCACAGGCACAGTGCAGGCAGCGCGAGGGAGTGGCGACGGTGGCTTGCAGCCGCGCTTTCTCGGCAGCGGTGAAGCGTCCGAGGCGGGAGTGGAAGCGGGGGGCTTCCGGCTGCGGAGCGGTCGAGGCGGTCGGAGCGGTCGAGGCAGTCGGAGCAGTCGGGACAGGCTGCGGGACTTCGGGCTGTTGCAACTCCTTGAGCATCGCCCGTATCTGCACCGCGCTGTCCACCGTTCCGCGGCGGCAGGCTTTCTCGCAGGGCGCCTTGCAAGCGTCGCAAGGCAGCGTGCCGGGCAGCAGGCTGCGCGCCGCGGCGTAGGCTCCCGCATCGTAGCGGCGCAATATCTCTGCCACCTCCATGCCGTGGGGGCAGACTAAGGAGCAGGGTGCTTGGCAGTCGGCACGATGGTCGCTCAGCAGCAGTTCCAACGCGCCGCGGCGCAACCGGATGACCTCCGGACTGCGGGTATCCACGTCCATGCCTTCGGCAGCCAGGGTGGTACACGACGGCATCACCTGCCCGTTGGCGCGGTTCATCACGGCACAGAGCATACACGACGCTTTGTGCGCGTGTCCCTCGGCATGGCACAGGGTGGGAATCTCTTCGCCCATCCGCCGGGCTACTTGCAGCACCGTTTCGCCGGGCTGTACCTCCACGGAAATATCATTCAGGCGTATCTGCATGATGCTTGGGTATTTTGCGTATCGCGTTATAACTACATTCGTCGAGGCACAAGCCGCACTGCACGCACAGCGCCGTGTCTATGGCATGTACCTCGTAGGGGGTGTAAGGAATGGCCTCCACGGGGCAGGCTTTGGCGCACTTGGTGCAGCCGATACAGTCGCCGGTCACCACATACTTGACCAGCTCCTTGCAGGTGCCGGTTTGGCAGATGCCTTGCAGGTGCATCTCGTATTCGTGGCGGAAGTACTTCAGGGTGGTGAGCACGGGGTTGGGGGCGGTCTTGCCCAGCCCGCACAGGGAAGCCTGCTTGACCTGCAACGCCAGCTCTTCCAGCTTGTCGATGTCGGCGGCTTCGCCCTTGCCCGAACAGAGGCGGTCGAGGATGTCGAGCATGCGGCGGATGCCCACCCGGCAGAAGGTACACTTACCGCACGACTGCTCGCAGGTGAAGCTGAGGAAGTAACGCGCCACGTCGACCATGCAGTCGCTCTCGCTCAATACGACCAATCCGCCCGATCCCATCATGGCGCCCACGCGGCTCAAGGCATCGAAATCCACGAGCAGGTCGCACAGTTCGGCGGGGATGCAGCCGCCCGACGGGCCGCCTATCTGTACCGCCTTGAGCGCTTCGCCTCCCTCCACGCCGCCGCCGATGTCGTCGATGATCCGGCGGAGCGTGATGCCCATCGGCACCTCCACCAGCCCGCCGTGGCGTATCTTGCCTGCCAGCGCAAACACCTTGGTGCCCTTGCTGCCGTCGGTGCCGGTCTGCCGGTAGTGTTCGACCCCTTGGCGCAGGAGGTAGGGCACTTGGCTGAGCGTCTCTACATTATTGACCAGCGTAGGCTTGCCGTGCAGTCCTGCCACGGCAGGATAGGGCGGGCGCTGGCGGGGGAAGCCGCGTTCGCCCTCGATGGAGGCGATCAGTGCCGTCTCTTCGCCGCAGACAAAGGCGCCCGCCCCCTCGAACACGCGAATGTGGAACGAGAAGTCGCTCCCGAGGATGCGGTCGCCCGTCAGCCCCTGTCCGGCACACAGCTCGAGGGCGCTGCGGATGCGGCTCACGGCAAGGGGGTACTCGGCGCGGATGTAGAAGATGCCTTCGGTGGCGCCCACGGCGTAGGCGGCGATGAGCATCCCCTCGATGATGCGGAAGGGATAGGATTCGAGCATCATGCGATCCATGAAGGCGCCCGGGTCGCCCTCGTCGCCGTTGCATACCACGTACTTCTCCGCTTGGGGCGAGGCGGCTACCAATTGCCATTTCCTGCCCGTGGGGAAGCCGCCGCCGCCCCGTCCGCGCAAGCCCGAAGCGAGCACGGCGTCTGCCACCGCTGCGGGCGGCGTGTGGTGCTCGAGCAGGGTGCGCAAGGCTTCAAAGCCGCGGTAGGCGCGGTACTCGTCGAGGTTGAGCGGGGTAAGGAAGCCGAACCCTTCGGTGGCGATGTGCTGTTGCCCGGCGAGGAAGGTGTCGATGAGGGCGGTGCGCTCGTTCTCGGACTGCCACACCACGTTGTTCCAGGTGAGGTCGGTGTGGTAGGTGTCCACCTCGTTGAGCAGGCGGTTCTGCCACCGCTTCCACAACCCTGCGGGGCGGAAGTGGCGATGGAGTATCTCTTTGATTTCGATGGCTTTCACGTTGGGGTATCGGGTCACGGTGCCGTCGGGCAGCGCCACGTCGATGAGCGGCACCTTGTTGCATACCCCCACGCAGCCCACCGGCTTGATGTCCACTTCGATGCCCAGCTCGGCGGCGGCGCGTGCCAGTTCGCGGTAGATGTCGGCAGAGCCGCTTGCCTGGCAGCACGATCCCATGCCGAGGCGCACTTCGCCTGCCACCCGTCTCCGGTTGCGGCATTCGCTCTCCCGACCGGCTGTCTGCTGCTCGGCGAGGAAGGTGTCGATCACCTCGTTCACCTTGCCGGGTTGCACGTGTCCGTAGATGCGTTCGTCGATCTGCACCACGGGAGCCAGCGTGCAGCATCCGAGACAGGCTATCTTCTCGATGGAGAAGCGGCGGTCATCGGTGGTGATGGCGTCGCCGGTCATCCCCAGCTCGCGGCGGAAGGCATCGTAGACGTTGCCCGCCCCCTTGACGTGGCAGGCGGTACCGGTGCATACTTTGATCAGGTGCTTGCCGTAGGGGATGTGGCGGAACTGCGAGTAGAAAGTGGATACGCTGACTAACTGCGCCCGGTCTATCTCCGTGCGTTCGCAGAGGCGGCTCATGGCATCGCCCGGCAGGTAGTTGAACTCCGCCTGCAACGCTTGCAAGAGCGAGATGATGTCCTGCCGGGAGGTGCCGATGCGGTCGATGACGGCATCCGTGCGTGCCATCATCGCGGCGCGGGCTTCGGCGGGTGGGGTGCAGTGGCAGTCCATGGGGTGTCTCTTATTTATGGCGTTGCGGTTATTTCTTTCGTACACAGTAGATGCTCTTCTCGGTACGCACCACCATGCAGCCGTCGGTGAAGGCGGGTGTGGCAAAGGTGCGTTCGCCCGTCTCGAGGGTCTGCAAGAGGGTGAGGTCGTCGTTGGCGGCGAAGATGAACGCCTTGCCGTCGTTGCTGAAGAGGTAGACCTTGCCGTCGGCAATGACGGGCGAGGAGTAGAACTCGGCCGTCAGCTCGTGCGCCTTGCGGAGGGCACCCGTCTTGGCGTCGTAGACTGCCACCACGCCGTAGCTGGTGGCGAGGTAGACGCTGGTGGCGGTGGCCACGGGGCTGGAGACTTCGGGCAGGTAGTCGCTCGCTTCCCACAGCGTAGTGCCGTCGGCGCCATTGATGGCGGTCAGCTTGGCATATTCGCTGGCGCCGTAGACGATGCCGTTAGCGCTGCAAGGGCTGGCACCTACCTCGCCGCTCAGGCAAGCCACGCGCCAGAGCTGCTTGCCGTCGGCAGGGTCGAGGGCGGTGATGGCGGGGTTGCCGGTGATGACCAATTGGTAGCTGTCGCCTACCCTTGCCAGGGCGGGCGAACTCCAGGCTATCTTCTCTTGGCGGGCGACGCTCCACCGTTCGCTGCCCGTGGCCAGGTCGAGCGCCAGGATGCGCGGGTGGGTCTGGTTGTCGTACTGCACGATGACGCTAGTGCCATAGATGAGCAGCGACGAGGCGTAGCCGTAATGGTTGTCGGGCACGCCGAGGTTCTTAGCCCAGAGGCGCTTGCCCGATGTGTCGGCACAGAGGATGTCACCCGTGGCAAAGATGGCGCACACCTGCCGCCCGTTGGTGGCAACGGTCGAGGCAGCCAAGCCAGTGTCGGGGGTGGTCTCGGGCATTTGCGCGGGCGAACCGGGGATGCCGGTGGCAGCCAACTTCCACAGCTGCTCGCCGGTGGCGAGGTCGTAGCAGTAGAGTTCGCGCGCTTCGGCATCGGCGCCGGTGAAGAAGACGCGACCGGCGTTGATGACGGGGGAGTTGTAACCTTGGCGCGGATTGTCCTGCTTCCAGGCGATGTTGGTGCCTGCTTGCAGGTTCCACTCCGTGGGGATGCCCTTGGCGGCGGAGATGCCGGTGCCGTAGTTGCCGCGGAAGGCGTTGGAGGTGACTTTGGAGACAGGCGGGGCAGTGGCAGTCAGGGCAGTGGTATCGGCAGCTGTCGGTGCTGTGGCAACGGGTTGTTCGGAGGTAGCCGGTACTTCTTCGAAGTGTTCGGAGGTCGTTGCCACCGCTTCAACCTCTTCGGAAGCCGGAGATGTCTCGCCCGGATCGAGTCCCATATCCGGAAACTCAATGTACTCGGCGCTCTGTTCGGTCGGCACTGCTGCCTCGTCGGGCTTCGACGATGATTTCAACAAAGGCGAGGTCAAGAGCGCAAAAAGCAGTGCCGCAGCCGTCACTCCCCCCACCGTCCAAGCCACGTAAGCACGTGCCCGGCTCTTGATCGCCCACTCGTCGATGGGACTGACTACCTTGCCGGGAATATCCTTCTCCCGAGCCACGTAGAGACGGGCACAAACCACGAACACCAGCACCATGCCGATGAGCAGGTAGATGCCGGTGCGCAGGTGGTCGACGTTGACAAAGTAGGCGCGGCGCGCCAGCAGGTCGATCTGCCGTATCTGCTCCTGAAGTTCGGCGTTGCCTCCCTGCTGGTCGTTCAGTTGCTTGAGGGTCTCGATCACCTCGCTTTGCAGCGGCGTGGTGCTCCGTACCTGGAAGTAGTTGGTCACCAACATCACGGAGAGTACGACGGCAAAGAGTGCCGACACGATGGCTATGTTGCGGAAGAGGGCTTTCTTCATGGTTGTCGTTTGTTAGGGGTGGATAGGTGTAGTCCGTCGGCGGAGGGGGGCTGTTTACCGGCGGCTATGTTCTGCGGGCAGTAGCCGAAGCACCTGCCGCACGCCACGCAGGCGGCGGGGTCGATGGCGTATTGCTTGCGGCTTCGTTTGGTGGAGAGGCGGATTTGGGTGATGCCGATGACCAACCCGATGAGTGCGCCCGTCAGTGTGCCGTAACGGCGGAAGCCGGCGCGGATGTCGGCGTAGCGCGCTGCCACCGCCTCTGCCGTGCCGCCCTGCGCATAGTAGGTCTCCAGCTCTATCGGGAGCGTGGCTTGTGCGTCGGCATACTGCACCGAGAGGTCGTACAGCCGCACCTCTTTGTGGGCGCGGCTCAGGCTGTCGCTTGCCAGGTACATCAGCAGCGCGCCGCACGCCATGAGCAGCGGCAGCAGCAGTGCGTAAGCCAGCACCCGCCGCACGCCCTGCGCACGGCTCTCCTTGACCTGGTTGGCGTAGGGAGGCAGGATGGCATCCACGGGGCAGGCGTGGTGGCACAGCTCGCAGTTGATGCACTCCTTTTTAGTAATCTTGACCCGCCACAGCGACACCGAGGCGAACACCCCCAGCAGCGCGCCGTAGGGACAGAGGAAGCGGCAGAAGGGACGGCTCACAAAGAGCGAAACGAGCAACAGCGCGCCGCCGAACACGAGCATGCCCAAGTCGCCGCCCAACCGGAAGATGGGCACGAAGGGGTCGAACCGGCACAGCAGGAAACTGCTGCGCGTCACCGCATAGAGCAGCGCAAAGAGGAGGTAGATCCACGGTATCATGCCCAGCACCGTGGACAGCGGGCGCGGCAGGCGGTGGTTCTTAATGAGCAGCAGCTCCTGCAATGCCCCGAACGGGCAGACACCCGCACAAAAGACCCTGCCGAAGAGGAAGGCAAACAGCAGCGGCAAGCCGAAGAAGAGGAGCACCGACAGCGGCAGCACGTAGCTGTCATCCGCCAGCGCCAGCGCCACGTTCTGGATGCTGCCGATGCTGCACACGCACCCTTGGCGGAAGAAGCCGAAGTAGCCCACGGAGAGCAGGGAGACGAGGACGACCTGCCGGCGGCTCTGTCGCTTGACGACCGCCCACGCCACGATGCCCATCAGCAGCACGAGCATCAGCAGGTCGACCGTTGTCCAGAGCGCCTCGTCGGGCACCGGATAGGTGATGTCGGGATATTGATAGCCCGATTCAAAGTCGGGCTTGGGGAAGCGGTTGGGTGTCATACGTCCGGTGCTATTCTTTCAGGTTATACGGATGGCTCACGGGTACGCGGCTGATGGCGTCCGACGGGCATACGTCGGCTATTCGGCAGGCGTTGCAGTCGGTACACAGGTCGCGGTTGATTTGCAGGTAGAGCGAGCCGTTGCCGAAGGAGGTACACCCCTTGACGCACTTGCCGCATCCGTTGCACAAGGCTTCGTCGATGGTGTACTCGAAGTAAGGCTCCTCCACGTAGCGGCGGGCGATGGCGCCGGTGGGGCACATCAGGTTCTCGGCAGCTGTGTTCAGCTCTTTCACATTGCTGCGGTAGTAGCCACCGCACAGGTCGCAGTAGCCGCAGACGCGGTTGGCATGGAAGCACTTCACCGCCGACACGGGCAGTACGCAGTGGGTCTCGCACCTGCCGCATTGGGTGCATTTGCCGGGATCTATCTGCCAGTAGGCATCGCCCCGCGCCGCGCTCGTCCGGCGTCCCGCCGCGCCTGCCACAGCCAGCAGGCTGCCGCCGGCAAGGAGGGCGCCCAGCGTGCGGAGGAAGCGGCGGCGTTCCAGGGGGGTGCGCCGGCTGTTGTCCCGTTCGGGGGAGTTGCGTGGTTCGTCGTTCCGTGCCATCGCTTAAAGGTTTATGCCGGCACGCAGCGGGCAGGATTGGGTACAACCGGCACACGCCGTGCGGTCTGCCGTGGCGGCGTCGTAGCGGAAGGTCATGAGTTTGTCCTTCCCAGCCACCACCAGGCGGTCGGCGAAAGCCTTGACGTCGTAGGCGCTGTTGCCGCCGCCCAGCATCGGGCTGTCGAGCAGGAGCGTGCGATACTCGCCCTTAGGGCTGTAGCAACTGATGCGGGGGATGCCCTTCTCGGAGGTGAGGAGGTCGCCGCTTGCCGTCACGGTGAGGTGTACGGGGTTGCAGCAGCCGCAGAAGCTGCCGGGGTCGTTGCCCAGCTTGCCGAACGAGGCGATGAACGTGCCGTCGGGTTGGTAGCTCTCCACGCGGTGCCTGCCCGGGTTGGAGCAGTAGAGCGTGCCGCCGGCAAAGGCGATGCCGAAGGAGTAGCTGGGGACGATGAAGCCGTCGGGACTTTCGATGAAGCGCACGAGTTCACCGTCGCGGGTGAATTGGCAAATATTCTTGCGGGCGGCATCGGTTACATAAACAGCCTCGGGCGAGAGCGCCATGAAGCAGTAGTCCGATTCGGAATCGCACGTCTCCCACTGCCTCACCCAAGTGCCGTCGCGATAAACCTTCACCGATTGGGGATGGAGCACATAGAGCAATCCGTCGGCAAGCGCAAGGTCGCGCACCGTGCCTGCCACGGCAAACTGCTGCAACTCCTTGCCCGTGAAGTCGTAGACAATGACCTGCCCGCCCGCAGCGACCACCATCCGGTTGTCGCCCACCTCCAGCGCATCAATCGCTGCCGGTGTGTGCAGGGCGCTCACCAACTTGTAGGGCGAGCGTAGCGCCGTACTGCCCGATGGAGCGATTGCCCCGCCTCCGAATGAAGATGTCGTACTCCCCGTCGGCGCCGTCAGGCTGCGGTGAAAGGCATAGCCCAGTGCTCCTGCCATGCCGACGCCTGCCACGATGCCGCCGCAGGTCTGAATGAACTGCCGACGCGACATCGACCGTTCCCTATCTTTCTCCTTTTCCATATTCAATGCTCAATTTGAAGACATATTAGTTGATGGGCATCGCGCAGCAGCAACCTGCCGTCGGCATACGCCAGCGGCCCCCAGGCATCGGCACCGTCTTCGATGATGGTCTGATGCTTGAGCAGCTTCATGCCCCGTTGTTCCACTTGATAGACATACAGCTCTCCCGTGTCCTTGAGCACCACCAGCTTGCCGTCGATGATGAAGTAAGGTCCCAGCCCGAAGCGCTCGTCGGCATCGGAACTCCAGAGGGGGGTACGCAGGTTGCCGGGCGCATAGCAGACCAGCTTGCTGCGGTTGACGCCGCCATCCTTGGGCAGCACGCTGATGACCATTCCGTTATGATAGAGCGGCGTCTGCTGTTCGCAGGCAATGCCTTCATTGGGCTTGAACTTGTCCGTCACCGCCGCGCGCCATCCGGTGCCGGTGCGGCTCACCTCGAACACCGCCCCGCCGCTGCCGTAGCCTGCCACCGCGAGGATGCGGTTGTCGCCGATCTGCAAGGGCGAGGGTGCCACCACCGAGGGTTGCCAGGTGCCCGTGCTCCACAGCAGCGTGCCGCGGTCGGACGGTTCGGCAGAGACGCCGCACAGCCCGCCGATGCCCATGTAGACGTAGGTGCGCTTGCCCAGCAGCGTCATGGGCATGACGCTGGAGTGCGACATCTTGTATTGGGGCGTGTTGGGCGTGTGCCACAGCTCTTTGCCCGTGAGGCAGTCGATGCCTGCCAGCAGCGCCTTCTCCCCGGCGGGCGCCAGGATGAGCGTGCCGCCATCGACGTGCGGGCATTGCCCCGTGTACCAGAAGGGCACCTCCGTGCCGTACACCTGCTGCATGTCGAGACTCCACAGCAACGCGCCGCTCAGCGGGTCGCAACACATCACATGCCCTTCGGGGCCGATGGTGATGACATAGCCGTCGCCCACCACGGGCACGGTGCGCGAGAAGCCGTGGTTGCGCTTGATGGGCACCCGGTACCACCGCCGCCACAGCTCCTTGCCGCTGTCGAGGTCGAAGCAGCGCAGGGCATCCGATTGCAGCGATTCGTCGTAATCCAGCAGGTAGACCCGCCCCGCACGGATGGCAGGCGCGGCATGTCCCTCGCCCGTGGCAACCTGCCACCGCAGGGGATAGGGCGCCTCGTCGGTGCGTATCGCCGCGCGGGTGTGTACGATGTTGTCGAAGCGGTCGCCGCGGAAGCAGCTCCAGCTGTCGGTGCCTGCGGGTTGCACCTGTGCGTCGTAAGCCATGAAAAACTCGCCGATGCGCACCTCATCCGCCTTCCGCTCCGTACCGACGGGGCGGTTGTCCGCGCCCGGCGCCTGCACTTCCAGCGGGCGCGACGGCACATAGAGGTGCCAGCCCACCAGCAGCAGGAGGTAGCACACTGCCACGGCGGCAGTGACGGCGGTAACGGTATCTCTCTTTCGCTTCATGCGATGGGGTTTTCAATTTTTAATTTCTTCAACGCCTCCAGTACGAAGGTGAGATTGTACAGCTCCTCCGAATACCACAGGCGGGAGAAGTACAGGCCGATAGGCTCCGGCTGATACAAGGCGCCGCGCTGATGGGCACGGAGGAGGTAGTCGACTGCCTGCTGTACGGCGTTCTCCCATTGTTCGCAGGAGACGCACCGTCTTTCGCTCGGAAGACGAACCGTCTCCGCCTCGGAAGACGAACCGTCTTCCCCTCGGAAGACGAACCGTCTTCCCCTCGAAAGACGCACCGTCTTCCCCTCGAAAGACGAACCGTCTTCCCCTCGGAAGACGGTGCAGGAGGCAAGCGCACAGAGGGCGCGGGCAGTCAGTGTGACCTTGGAGGGAGCGCCCGCTGCCCCACCCCATCCGCCGTCGACGTTCTGTGCGGTGAGCAGGTAAGAGATGCCGTCGGCAATCAAGGTTTGCGCATCGGCAGCCCATCCCTGCGCATCGGGACATGTCCCTGCGGCAAGGTAGGCGATGGTGGTGGCTGTGCCGTAGACGGGCGACTGCTCGTCCGCCGCATCCTGATCGCCAAACCAGAGGGGTGTCCACGAGCCGTCGGCGGCGCGGTGCTGCTTCATCCAGCGGAGCAGGCGCCGGGTGGCGCGCGCTACCCGCCGTTGCAGCTTGTCGGGCAGGACAGCTGCCCAGAGGCGGAAGGCGCACAGGGCGTGCGCGGAGATGTCGGCGCTGCTGCGGTCGAAAGGCAGCTTGCCCCATCCCTTGCAGAAGGTAGGCATGCCGCCGTCGCTGTTCTGCAAGCCCAGCAGCCACTCGATGCCGCTGCCTATCTCGGGGCGGTAAGCGCCTTTGAGCAGGATGTGCAGGGCGACCAGGGCGCCGGCGGTGTCGTCGCCGTCGGGCACGGCGCCGGAGAGGTTCGTCCAGCCCCATCCGCCCGGAGCGGCGCCCGTGAAGGGGTGCTTGTGGCGGAAGGCATTGTTAATAATCGTCTCTGCCAGGGCTTCGGGGTTGGGGGTGTCGGCGCCCAAGGCGCGTACGCTCAGGGAGGTGACCCAGCCCGAGAGGTTGGTGTCGATAGGCCAGGAGCCGTCGGGGCGGACGGTGCGCACCAGGAAGTCGGCACAAGCCTGCACGGCAGGGATGCCTGAGTAACCGGCAGCGCTCAGGCACATCGACACGAAGCCCGTGAGCGGCGGCGCCTCGAGAAAGCCTCCGCCGGCAGGTTGCAAGCGTTGCAACACCGTCAGGGCGCGATCGATGCGTTGCAACTGACCACGCGACAGGGGTCTCCGCTTGTGATGCTTCTGGAACAGTTCGACCTTGTGCCGCTTGTATTGCAGGATGCCCACGGCGATCAGCGCGGGGATGGCGTAGCTCACCACCGGCAGGCGCAGGTAGCGGAAGAAGCGCTGGGGGATGAGGGCGGCTTGGAAAGGGAAGCGCGGTATCGCCTTCCACGAACGGATGATGCCTGCCAGGGCGCACATCACCAGTATCGGCACGGAGAAGGTGAGGTCTTTGCCGTAGTAGCGCAGCACACCTTCGATGAGATGTTGCTCGTCGGAGCCGCCGAAGCGCGCTTCCAGGTAGGCGATGCTCTGCGCGGGCAATTGTCCCACGGCGGTCAGCGCCGCATAGGTGAGCAGCGTGGCTGTGAGGTTGGAGGGGCTTTCGGGCGAATCGCCCCACGAGCCGTCGGCGCGCATCTCGCCGAGGAGCCATGCCGCACCGTTCCGGATCGGCTCGGCGTAACGCGCACGGTCGATGGTGTGCAGGGCAAAAACAGCCACCGCGGTGGAGATGGGGCTGGAGGAGAGGCAGCCCGTCCATAGACCGTCGGCACTGCGCGGTCGGCTGAGCAGCGCATTCGATAAATTAAAAATTAAAAATTGAACATTGAAAGTGGGCTGCGCGCCATCGCTGCTTGAACTTGCGGTGGTGTCATTGTTGTTTGGCTTTGCGGTGGTCTCATCGCATCGCCCGTTACCGAACGCTCTATTTACTGTCTCTTCCACTTCTTCCAAGTTTTTAATTTTTAACTTTTAATTTTTAATTGTCCCAAGCGCAAGTAATCCGTAGAAGGTGTACTCCACATCGCACGCCTCGCTGTCGAGGGTGGCGGTGAACCCGCCGTTCTCCTGCCAGTGCGCGGTGATAAAGGGGTAAGGGTCGTAGAGCGGAGCCACCTGACAGCTATGCAGCGCAAAGAGGGCGGTGGCGGTGGAGAGCAGGTCTGCCGGGAACAATCCGGGGGAGGCAGGGAAGCCGCCCCACTCATGCTGGCGGCGGCGCAACTGCTCCGTCAGGGGCGGCGGCAGGTAACCGTCGAGCTGTCCGCGCACCAGCAGGGCGGCGGCGAGGTTGGTCACGCTGTCGTACGACGGTTCGGCAGCGGGCAGGAACTGTTCGCGCTCCGGGACGCCGCCCGTATCTTCGAGCAGCGAGAGCCACAGGAAGCGGGTGTAGGGCGACTGCCGGTCGTGGTGCGGCAGGAGCGGGAAGGTCTCGGGTGCCCTGACCGTGGGGGTGAAGGCGGGGTCGGTCATCAGGCGGCAACGCAGGCAGGCGGCATAGTGCACAAAGTCGAGCCGCTCCACGTCGAACCGGTGGAGGTAGGCGGTGAGGGATGGGAGCCGGAGGGGGATGTCGAGCACAAATGCCAACATGCAGCCGAAGAGGGTGTAGTAGAGGTCGGCAGAGCCGTTGCGGTCGACGAACGAGCCTTCGTCAGTCTGCTGCGACCGCACATAACCCGCTATCCGGTCGCGTGCCGCGTCGGAGAGTTGCTCTTTGGCTGTCTGCAGGCATTGGAGCATACGCAGGGAGATCGTGTCGGGCGCTGTCATGTCATTCACTTTTCAAGATGCGTTGGGTGATGCGGAAGAGCAACCGCTTCAGCTCTATGTTCGACAGTTCGTCCAGCACCTCCAGCGCCTGCCGGTGATAGCTGGCGATGAGTGTGCGTACATGCGCCTCGGCTGCGGCGAGCGAGGTGACGCCCGGCTCCGAGAGGGCGGCTTGCACGGCGGTGGGGCAATGGTCTTTGGCTGCATCCTCCAGGTCGTCCTGTAGCTGATAGGCGATGCCCAAGGCACGGGCGTACCGGCTCAGCACGGCTTGCAAGGCGGCATCGGCGCCCGCACAGACGGCTCCCATGAGCA
This sequence comes from Prevotellaceae bacterium, assembly GCA_031262085.1. Classification (GTDB taxonomy): domain Bacteria; phylum Bacteroidota; class Bacteroidia; order Bacteroidales; family Bacteroidaceae; genus Bacteroides. The sequence goes on along the minus strand of JAISIN010000042.1, from coordinate 65,696 downwards.
GTGCCACCTCGAAGGCGGGCACGGTCTTGCGGAGCACGATGTCGAGGATGAACGCCATGGTGGGTGGGCGGGAGGCATCGTTGCCTGCCAGCTCGATGCCCTGTCCCTGGCAGAGCGAGATGTGCGCCCCAGCTGCCAGGCGGAGCAGCTCCATGCTGCCCGTGGCGACAAGCAGGCGGTAGCCCTCGCCCAGCAGGATGTCGCCCACGTTGATGGCGATGGGAACGCCGTACTGTGCGTGTACGGTGGGCGTGCCGTAGCGCAGGGCGTCGTTGTCCTGTATGTCGTCGTGCACCAGCGAGGCTTTGTGGAAGCACTCCACTGCCACGGCAGCCCGCTGTACTTCCACAGGGAGGGTGTGGCTTTCGGTAAGCGCCAGGTAGACGGCTGCCAGCAGGTAGGGGCGCCAGCGCTTGCCGTCGCCGCCCAGCCATTGGCGCGCTGCCGTGGCGGTGGGGTCATCGCCCGGGGTGAGCAAGGCTTGCAGGTTCGCCGGCTCGAACCACGTGCGGACGGCGCTCTTGAGGGAATCGTAATCCAACAGGTATGCCTCGCGGGAGGCTTGCATGGTGAGCAGGGTGGAGAGGTGGGCGGTGTCGACGGTGGTGTCGCGGCACCCGTCGCTGTTGAGCGGCACCGCCAGTCCTGCCACGGCATGGTTGATGAGCAACGGGAAGGCTTTCTCCAAGGAATCGAGGCAGCCCACGCCGATGACGGCATCGACCACGCGGTTCTCGATGAGCGGGATGACCGACGTGAAGCCTTCGGCAACCATGCTGAGGGTGCCTTGCGCATTGGCTTTCTCTTGCAGCTCGGGGATGGTACAGCTCATGCAGCGGCGGCAGAGCAGTCCCAGCTCGTCGACCTCGGCGCGGCAGGCGCCTGTGCGGCTCATGCACTTGGGCATCAGCAGGATGCGCTTGTCGGCAGGGATGGCAGCCACGGTGTCGCGCCAGGCGCGGTTGTGCAGCTCCACCATGAGCCATGCCTTCCACGAGGGCGAGAGGCGGTGCTCGGCGATGAAGCGGTCGGAGAGGCGGTCGAGCCGCTCCTGTGCCACGGGCGGCACCAACCGTTCTTCGCCGCTGAAGGTGTCGGCGATGAGCGCGCGCAACCGGTTGCGGGTGGCTTCGTCGGGCGGGATGTGGTAGTGCCGCTTGTCCATGGGTGTCGTTTGTCCGATCTTATCCATAAGCGCCGAATCCAAAGAAATAGTGTTTCTTCACCCAGCGGTAGAAGGGGTTCTGCTCGGGTATCTCGGCGCCCTGCTGGTTGTGTCCGGCAAGGGGCGTCATCTGTGCATACTCCTGCAACACGCTGTGGCGCGAGGTGGTGTCGACGGCTTGCTGCGCCGTCAGGAAGGCAGCCAGCTTCTGCGGGTCTTCCAGGAGGATGCAGCCACGGGAGCTTTGGGCAGTAAGCCGGCGAAGGTCGGCGAGGAAGGCGGAGCGGTGGAAGACGTCGGTCAGGTTGTCGCCCGCGGTGTTGAGCTGCTCCCGCGCCAGCTGTATGGGGGGGCAGAACTCGATGGCGCCCGAGGGGGCGATGTGGTGGCTCATGCCGGTAGCGCCCGGGCAGAGGGCGTTGCCCTTGTCGTCCCAGTAGGTCTCGATGAGGAAGAGCGGGGCGTTCCTGCGCTGCTCCACGATGAAGCGGCGGAAGGCGGTCACCTCCTCCTTCTCCAAGGCGTTGGCGGGGTTGGCATCGGCGCCCACGGGACGGTAGAGGTAGTACCAGAGGTAGTGCGCTCCCTCACGGGCGATGCGGTCGATGTAGTCGCGGCTCACCAGTTCGCTATAGTTGCTCTTGCAGATGCTTGCCGCCACGCCGAAGATCAGCTTTGCCTTGCGGCACGCCCTGACACCGGCAAGGGTGCGGTCGAACACCGCTTTGCCGCCACGCCGCCGGTCGCTCTCCTCCTCCAGCCCTTCGATGCTGATGAGCGGAGTGACGTTGCCGGCGCGGCGCAGGCGGCGGCAGGTGTCGTCGGTGAGGAGGATGCCGTTGGTGAAGAGCTGGAAGTAGCAATCGGTGTGGCGCTCGAAGAGGTCGAGCAACCCGCGGTAGAGCAGCGGCTCGCCGCCCAGGATGCCGAAGAAGTAGGAGCCGTTCTGCTTGCAGCTGCGGATGATGCCCTCCAGCTGGTCGAGGGTGAGCTGCCGGCGTCCGCCCTTCGATACCCAGCAACCGGTGCAGGCAAGGTTGCACTGCTCGGTGACCGATACCATCACAAAGGCGGGGAAGAAGGGTTTGCCGCGGGCTTGGCGGCGCATGAAGCGGTGCATGTTACGCATGCTCTTCCAGCCGAAGGTGTAGAGGAACTTGCCGGTCAGTCGCCAGGTCGATTCGCGGGGGACGCGCAGGGCGGCGGCAAGGGTGGCGGTGTAGTCACTGAATTTCATACGGGATCGGGATTGGGGAGTGGGACATCGGCTTTGGTAAGCGGCACATCGGCTTTGGTGAGCGGGATGCCTGCGCTGCGCTGTTGCAACTTGTAGCGTAGCCGTTCGCGGTACAGGCGGTCGGCTTCCTGTGGGGCGAAGGTCTCCTCGTCGGTCAGTCCGCCGTTGATGGGCGACTTGTCGTACTTGGGGAAGATGATAGCCCGCGAGGGGCAGACCCGGGCACATGCCGGGCAGTTGTTCTTGCAGTTTTGCGGTTGCACCACGCAGACTTGTCCTTCAGCACTCTTGGCATAGACACCGAAGAGGCAGAAGTCGTGACACTTGCCGCAATCGGTGCACCGCTCCTTGTCGATGACGGGGAACCAGGCTTCGGGCTGTTCGATGGGCGGCGTCTCCTGCCCAACGGCGCCCTGAGGCAACCCTTCCGACGGAACGGCTGTCGGGCAGAGCGTTTCCGGCAGTTCGCCGTTGCGTATATCTATACAGGATGCCGCCTCCAGCCCCTTCCATTGCAGCAGCGACCGGACGGCTCTGGGGTAGCAGGCAAGGATGGTGTGCGGGGAGCGTTCGTCCGCAGTCAATCGGTCGCACATCACCTCTTGGCACAGATCGGCTTTCAGGGTGACGCGGTGTCCGGCTTCCCGCAACGCGGCAGCGATGCGCAACGCCTTTGTCCGGTCAATCAGCGTGCGACCGGCACAGATACAGAGTATGATGTTTTGCGGGGCGATATGTTGTTCGTTCATTGAAGACAGACCATTTGTGCACAAACTTAGGGAATCGCCCGCTTACCTCGCCGAACGGCGGAGGGAAAAGGAAGAATAGGGAGATGAAAGCGAATGAATCCTTTATTCTTCCACCTTGACGCACCGCACCGGATTGGCTACATTGCCCTGACCGGCAACGAAGGGCATATACCCTAAAGCGCTGAAGTAGATGCGCTTGCCATTGGCAGCATAATACCATCCACGTCTGCCTACATAGCTCAATTCACCAGTGGAATTGCGATAACCCGATGCCGGTATCAACGTACCACTCACCGTATGCGTGGCATATCCGCTGATAATGGCTGTGCCGTCGGTTTGGTTGGCTTGTTCGAACTTATTGCTTGCGGTGATATTTCCATTCCACACACCTGTGGCTGAGTAGCTTGTTGCCGGCGAAGTGTCTGATGAGCGTGTGGGTAGCCAGGTAGGATTCCATTCATTGAATGTCGGCATTCGCCATGTCCCCTCGGGTACTCCGCTTTTCCCGCTCAGGTAGGCACAGATGTCTCCCTTGTAGTCTGTCCAATCCTTATTCTCTTCGATTAATCCGCTGATGTGGTCGTCCATCGTAGAGGTGTTTACTACCGGAATGGTGCTATATGTCTCCCACGGAGTCTCCCCCGCCTCTTTTACCTCTGCCCAGAGACCTTCGGAGAAGTCCGTCGGCACAAAAAGCGGAGTAACCGTGATGTCGAAGGTCGTAGAGCCGTTGTAATAAGGCGAGATGCCAACGAGGCTGCCATACTTGAACAAAACGCCCTGATACTGCTGTTTGTCGGTAGTACCGGGTTCGGCAAAAGTTAGCCGGTTGTTCTCTTTATCCCAATAGATGTTGCTGCCTGCCCACGTGAGGCTACGTCGTGTGAGCGCCACATCGTTATGGTCGAAAGTATTGCAGGTACCCGCTTCGAGACGGTCGTCTGCTGCGGCAGTAGCCCTGTAAGCATATTGAATGCCGTCGGTGGCGGCAGCTAAGACTTCGAAAGATGTCCCGTCAAAATCTACGGGAGGCGACATCAGATAGCCAGTCACCACCGTGCTTGCCCCGGCACTGGTCAGGGTGAGTGTGGCAGCATTGTCAGGGGTTCCACTGTTTGTTGGCGATACGGTGCCGATATTGTCGGACTGACAGGTCAACGTCAGCTCGGGATAGAATGGCGTTGTCCCATCGGTGGTATGCAGGCGGATGGCAGCGATGGTTTTAGGCTCGGGCAATGTCAGGCGGAAACGCAGTAAGGCGGCAGCATGGCTAAAGGTGAACGATGAGGTCAGGTTGCCTCCTGCGTCGAAGGTCGCATCGACAGCCTGCGGGGTGTACATGACGTCGTAGTCCTGCAAATGATTGGTCTCCCGACCGGAGATACAAGTCTGCTGCTGACCGGTAAAACGGTAGCTGATGGTATCTGATACGGTAGAGCTACCCGTTTGTGCAGGATAGACATAGTTGTATTTGCCCCCGAGGTAGGTTCCGGTACTGGCACTGACGGTACCCGCAAAATCCATTGATACGCTTTTTGCTGTGGCCGCCGTGCCGGTGAGTGTAACAAAAGAGTATTTCGAGTCGTCGGTCGGCGTGCCTATGTACGGCAGGTCATTCTCATAGCGAATCACGTTGATTGTTTCGCTCTGCCGGAGTGGCTCTTCGTCGGCAGGGTCATTCCAATAGACAAGCATCTTGTTGTCGTTTCGGTCTTCGTATTCGGTACGGGTATTGCTCCCGCCGCGATTGGCAGTGACAGTTAGCCGAAACTTTTCCTGGCTATCATTCGCGGTCGGCTCGTCGCTGTTACTGCACGATGCAAGCATAAGTAGAGTCAATCCGCTTAGGAGTGGGAACAGGTTTCTCATCCGGCAACCCAAGCGGGGAGGAGCGACAGGCAAATGGCTTTCATTGGTCTCCATGCCATAACGTTTGCCGGGATTTATGTCTCTCAATTGGCTGGCAGCCATCACGCCTTCATTCTCCACCGGAATGGCATCGACAGCAGGCTTTCGATAAATACATTTCTTCATTTTCATACTTGTTGTTTTAGAGAGTGATTAATGGATGAATAGATTGGTTAATATACGGGCACACGACTTCGCGGGGCGCGAAGCATCGCGTCCCGAACATGTGAATATATCCGCATGGTTGTTAATAAATGTTTATGGGGGGGGTAAAATCAACGATTCCTCTCGCCGAAAGGGAGCGGGAGGCAGGCAGCAGGAAGCCGGTGACAGGGGAAGTGGGTATCCGAAGCATTTACATTTAGTTGATTATTCCGTGCAAAGGTGAGAAGAATAATCAGATTCACAAAGCAATAGGAAAGAAAAATGCGAAGCAGCCAATCAAGCCCGAGGTTTAGGGCGTTACCGCTCCACTTTCCAGTCGGTGATGCCGCGGGTCTGCGCGTCGTAGGTCACGCCGATGCGCACCACCTGCCGCGGGTCTGTCTCGTAGGGCACAGCGTAGTGTTGGCGTTCTATCTGCTCGAGGGCGTCGTCGGCGGTGCCGTGCACCTTGATTTCGAAGATGTAGATGTATTGCCTGTTCTTGATGACCACGTCGGCACGACCGATGGCGGTTGGCACCTGCGTCTGCGTGAACTGTCCCATCAGCGTGAAGAGCATGTAGAAGATGAGTTCGGCGCGCGACTCGTTGTCGCTCTTCCGCTCATAGGGGATGGAGGCGATGAAGGCGCGCATCCGCTTCATGCAGGTTTCCACGTCGCCGGTGTCGAGGGCTTCAGCCATGGCGATGATGCTCATGCTGCTCTTCTGCACGTCACTCCCGATGACTGAAGGGATCAGCGAACGGACAAACCCGATGCGCACCTCATCGTTGGGATAACCCAGCGTGTAGATGCCGTTTCTGTAGTTCTTGATGGTGAGGTAGCCGCTCTGGTAAAGCACCGGAATGGGGTCGGTCAAGGTATCGATTGCCGTGTTGAAATCATCGGCGACAGCCTTGCAACCCTCCAGCTCTTCGGGAATCAGGTTGCTGTGCTTGAGCAGTTCGATGAGGAAGGTGGGAGTGGCGGTGGAGTACCAGTAACTGTCGTATTTCCTGTTTTTCAGTACGTTGATGATGCTGTAGGGGTTGTAGATCTCTTCTGTGTTTTCGCAGAAATGATAACCGTCGTACAGTTGTTTGAGGTGGGCGCAGGCTTCCTCATAGGTCTCGCCGTTGCGCGCTGCCAAGGCTGCGATGTCAGGCTTGAACTGTGTGAGCAGTTCGGTTTCGGTGATGCCGCAGATGCTGCTGTAATCGGGCAACATGCTGATGTTTTCCAAGTGGTTCAGCTCGCTGAAGATGCTCAGCTGGCTGAACTTGGTGATGCCCGTCAGGAAGAGGAAGCGGATGTACACGCCGCTGTCCTTGAGCGGGCTGAAGAAGTCGCGCATGATGCCGCGTAGCTCGGTGCGCCGCTCTTCCATGCTGGCGCCCATGGCACTGAGGATGGGCGAGTCGTATTCGTCGATCAGTACAACCACCTGTTGACCCGTTTGCTCGCAGGCACGGCGGATGACGCCCTTGAAGCGCAGGTTGAAGGTTTCTTCCGTAGGGCTGCTTCCGTAGATAGCTTCCCATCCGGCGAGCGTATCGTTCAGAAGCGCTTGCAAGTTCTTCACTTCGATGTATTTGGAACCGGCAAAGGAGATGTGCAGCACCGGATGCGCTGTCCACTCCGTTTCCAACTGCTCCATGGCAAGCCCTTCGAACAGGTGCTTCTTGCCTTCGAAGTAGGCACGCAGCGTGGAGAGCAGGAGGCTCTTTCCGAAGCGGCGGGGGCGGCTCAGGAAGCAGGTGTGGTTGGATTTGACCAATTGATACACCAAGTCGGTCTTGTCTACATACACATTGTTGAGTGTACGTAGTTGCTCGAAGTCTTGTATCCCGATGGGGAAGATACGCGGCGTTGCTTGCATATTGTTCTAATTATTAGTGGGTTCGACGGCACAAAGATAGTGGCTTTTCTCTATTTCGAGCAACGGGACGGATGAATATGGCGGCGCGGAAAAAATAACGTACTGGAGGATGTGTCAAAATCGGACTGGGGTCGTAGTCCAGAGGCAGACTAGGTCGTAGTCCAGAGGTGGACTAGGTCGTAGTCCAGAGGTGGACTAGGTCGTAGTCCAGAGGTGGACTAGGTCGTAGTCCAGAGGTGGACTAGGTCGTAGTCCAGGGTGGACTAGGGTCGTAGTCCAAAAAGGGGCTTTTGACACACCTTCAACCTTGTCCAAAGACTCGGGACAGCCTGTCCAACGACGCTGGACAGTAACGCCTGTTTTCAATACACCAGCCTCAGCTCCGCCCATACAGGCAGGTGGTCGCTGTATCCGCCTTGGTAGCGCATGCCGTTGTATGTCCTGAAGGGTTGCTTGCCGCCATACTGCTTGTCGGGGCGCAGCAGGAAGGGGGCACGGAACACATCGGCGTGGCGGCGGTCGGCGTGCAGGGGGGCGTCGGGTTGCAGCAAGGCATCGGAGACGATGATGTGGTCGATCAGCTCCCACTCGCCCCGGTAGCGATAGCTGCCGAAACGGTGCTGCCTGAACTCCGCCCGGTTGTCCAGCAGGTGGTGCAGGCGGGGATGGCTGAGCAGGCGGCAGTCGGCATTGAGGTCGCCCATGATCAGGAACTGCGGATGGCGGCGGCAACCGAACAGGCTGTCTATCGCGGCAGAGAGCTGTCGCGCGGCAAGCTGCCGGTAAGGCTCCGTCTGCGCGGCGCCGCCCGCACGGGAGGGGAAGTGGCAGACAAAGACATCGAGCGTGTCGAGCGTGGGCAACAGTCCGCTGACGTGCAGGATGTCGCGCGTGGGGCGGAAGTGATGCGTGCCGTCGGTCGGGGGTATCGGGATGTGCTGCGTGGCAAGCAGCTTGAACATGCCCCGCTGGTAGAGCAGCGCCACGTCGATGCCCCGGTGGTCGGACGACTGTGTCATCACGTAGCGGTAGCCGGCTTCGCGCAGCGCCGAACGGCGGGTGAGGTCGCGCAGCACACTGTCGTTCTCCACCTCCTCGAGCGCCACCAGGGCGGGAGGCGTCCAGCCGCCTGCGGCAGTGATGACACGGGCTATCCGGTCTAACTTCTTGCGGTACTTGGACTCATTCCAATGCCGGACGGCACCGGGCAGGAAGTCGGTATCTTCCTTCAGCGTGTCGTGTCGGCAGTCGAAAAGATTCTCCACGTTATAGCTCACCACGCGGAAGCGCAAGGTGTCGGCGTTGCTCCTGTCCGGTCCGTACAGGAGGAGGTGGCAACTCACAAGCGCCGTTAGCCAGCAGGTGGAAAATCTTTTCATCGGGTGTTGTTTGGGGGGTTACTCCTTGCTCTCTTCCAGCTCAGCCAGGTTGTCGCGGATGGTGGCGATGTTTTTGCTGTACACCCTTTGATACGACCAATAAGTATAGAGTGCGGCTGCCACCAGGCAGCAGGCAAGCGCTGTCCATCCTATCACGGACGCTTTGGCTTCTATGAAATGCCACACCATGAGCAGGAGCAACACGGGAAGCCACAGACGTATGGAGAACACCTCCCATTGCCACAGCTTGTTGAAGCGTTGGATGTGCAGGATGTTTGTCTTGAGGTTGTTGTCGGCAAAATCTATCTTCAGCAACAGGCGGATGCGATAGAGTATGAGCGGCAGATAGCATGCGCAAGCCACAAAGGCGAGCGTCAACAGCGCATGAACGGCGATGTGCGTGCTGTCCCATTGTTTCCAAAGGAAAACGAGGAATGGGAGGACTATCAGCATGACCATGACACTGACAATTTCCGAGGTAATCAGTTGGCGGAGCGAGCGCCCCGATTTGGCATCGATCATCTTCCGAATGAGGCTGGCTTTCAGCTCTTCCTGCTTGCTCAGACGGCTGTCGAGCGAAGCCCACAGTGATTTCAATTCATCAACTTCCATTTCTTTTCTGTTTTTAGTAATTCGACATGAGTTTCAGTTTCACCTTGATGCGCCGCAGCCGTGTGGCGACACAGTCGCGCGACAAGCCGGTGATGTCGGCAATCTCCTGATAGGATTTCTCCTCCAGATAGAGCAAGATGATGGCACGTTCCAGGGTCTTGAGTTGTCGGATGCAGCGGTAGAGTTCCTTGAGTTCCTCCTCGATGCTCTCCTGTTCGAAGGCTGTCTCGGCAGAGCACGCGAGCGGCACATGCCGGCGGAACTTGTCGTTCTTCCGCAAGTCGGAGATGCAGGTGTTCAGCGCTACCCGGTAGATCCACGTCGAAGGCGCGCTCTCCCGACGGAACTTCGGATAGGACTTCCACAGATTCAGTACCGATTCCTGATACAGATCCTCCAACGGCGACCGGTCGGTGACATAGCAGGAGCAGACCTTGTAGATGATTCGCCGATGCGCTTGTATCATCCCGATGAAGTCAGCCTCCAAAGCTTGTTGTTCTTGCTTGTTCATCATTTTAATTGCCTTTTTTGAACCGTTAGTCGCAGGGGGGAGCGGATAGTGACAAAGATAAAAACAGAATTTCTTCGGGCGTTGCTTTTCACGGCAGCCGCCGGTAGTATCGCAGCGTGCTGTCGGGCAGCAGCTCGGGGTGGAAGATGAGAATCAGGTCGTGCAGGAAGCGGTCGGGATGGAACGGCACCTCCTCGTAGAAGGGCGTTACGCCCGTGTTGCAGCCGTAGATGTTGCGCTCCCGGAAGGCACGGAAGCCGCGGTAGCCGGCAAACTCGGACGCCAGCTCGGGGTAGCGCTTGTCGGCAGGCTGGTTATAACGTATCAGCCAGTAGTCGGCGTCGCGTCCGCGGTCGTAGATGCGTTCGAAGGTATAGGGCAGGGAGCCGGTGTGGGTGTCGTCGGCGAAGATGTAACGGGCACCGGCATCGGCATAGAGGCGGGCAACGGTGCTCTGTCCGCCGGGGGTGTACCAGGTGCTGCCGGTGAGGAGGTCGCACATCACCGAGGGGCGGCAGGAGGTGACAGCCGCCTGCTCCTTCAGGGCATGGTAGCGCTGCTCCACCACGGCAAAGAGGCTGTCGGCTTGCGCCGCCCGTCCGTAGAGGCGGCCGTAGAAGCGCATCCACTCGGCGCGTCCCAGCGGGCTACGCTCCATGTAGTCGGCGCACTCTATCAGGGGGATGCCCAGCTTCTCCACACGCCCGTAGCCGCCGCTGTTCTCGAAGGGCGATAGCAGGATGGCGTCGGGATGCAGGGAGATGACCCGTTCGATGTCGGGATTCATGCTGTCGCCGCAGTCGGCTATGGCTCCGCTCCGAACGGCAGCATGAATCTCCGGCATGCGAATGTATTTCAGGTCGCACACGCCGGCAGTGGCAGCGAGTGCGTCTAAGTCTTTGAGTAGGCTCAGGTGGACGGACGAGTAGATGAGGGTACGATTTAGGGGTGTACGCACCACGGTGCCTTCGGGCAGATTGGCTACGGGTAGCGTGTCGGCGACATCTACTAATATATAGGTGTGCAGCAGACGTGTGGTGTCCCACGGGTTGCGCAGCTCTGCCACGGTGTAGTCGGGGTAGTCGACGAGGCGCAGGTAGTCGGCATAGCGCAAGCAGAGGGTGTCGCCGCCCGATGTGGTATGTTGCCCGCCCCTGCCGCCTCCGGAGCAGGAGGCAAGGAACAGGAGGAGCAGCAGGAGCAGATGATGACATATATCCGCCGGATGACGCCGGTTCATGAAAGCATGACCTTTCCGTTTCATGGGAATACTACCTTTGTAACGTAGACACCGGATTCGACTTTCCGTCTGAAGGTGCCGTCGGCAGCATAAATATAGAGGTCATCTTTCGAGTCATATCTAAAGTTGCCGAAGTAGACATCGCCCGAATGCGGATCTACCGCGATAAAAAGGGGCGCGGAGATGTCGACGAGTTGCGCTTTCGAGAGAAATTCGGTTGTCGTTTGGGTCTTGATGTTGTAGACGGAGATGTGTTCCAACGGCTTCCCGTACTCGGCGTAGTAATAGTAGATGAGGTCGCCGTGCATCGCCATCTTGCTCGCCTCCAACAGCACCGTCACCTCGTCGGTGGCAGGGTCGATGCGTTGGAGGGTGTGCGGCGGGTTGCCGTCGGAGTGTCCCTGCGAGATGAAGTAGACGTTTCCGTCGCTGCCGGTCAGACACACATCGTAGGGGTTGAGCACGACATCCAAGTATTTGGGTTGGTTGAACGAGGCAATATTCACCACGGCGATTTGCTTTCCTGTGTAGTCAAAATTATAGTCGTTCATGTTGATGTAGAGCTTGCCTGCCGCCGAGGTCAGCGCCGCCGGAAATCCGTCGAGGGTGAGTTTGCCTGTGATGTCGAGCGACAGGGTATCCAAGCGGGTCACGGTACCGTCGTTTGAGGTGAAGTAGACATTGCCGTCGGCTGCCGTAAGGTAGTTGGGATTGACGGGTTGCCCGATTTCGTTCAGTAGCGGAATGTTTCGGAGGAGTTTGAAGTCGCGCTTGTCGACCACCACCAATTTGGCAGAGCCGTTGCAAGCAATATAGACCTTCGAGCCGTAGACGATAAGGTCTTGCGCCACGTCGCCCAGATTCTCTCCGTTGGCTTCGGCATAGAGGTCGGCGCTGGTCGCATCGGCGTCCGCCTCATACCAGAGCACGGAGGCATCGTTCTGTCCCCAGTTGCCCGTGTTGAGAATGTAGCAACCCTGAACGGGTTCGACCGGCTCAACGTCCGGCAACTCGGGTTTGTCGTCTTTGTCGCAGGCAGCGAGTGTGGCAAGCAGGCACACGGTTGCCAATCCCATGAAGAGCTTTGTGTAGAATTTTGTTTTCATACGTTCTTTTTTTTAGTTTACAATTTGTAGTTGATACTTATCTTATAGTTCCGTCCCGCCATGGGGTAGAAACGTATAATTTCATAATTCTTTCCGCCCAGATTGAGTGCATCGAGCTGCACGCGGAGCGACTGTCGTTTCCAACGGAAGGTGTGCGAGAGCGAGATGCCATGGTCGGTGTAGGGTGCGATGCGGTTTTCGGGCAGGTTTTGTGCCATGGTGTAGCGTGCCGAGGCGTACGTCAGGTTGTAGGTGAGATTGACGTAGGGGTTCTCTATTGTGAGGCTGGCTGAGCCGGAGTGTCGGGGGGTATAGACAATCTGGTTGTGCCACGTCTTGCTCTCGGGGTCGGTGGTGTCGATGGCGCGCATGAAGCTGTAAGCGCCGGTGAGGTAGAGCCGGTAGCGGGATGCCAACTGCCATTGGGCGTTGAGGTTGGCATCGATGCCGAACGTCTGCACCTCGCCTACGTTCATCATCTGCCAGACAAACAGGGTGGGCACTGCCACGATCTTATCCTTCACCTGATTATAATAGCCGTCCACCGAGAGGGTGAACAGGTCGGCAGGCAACAGTGCGGAGGCATTCCACGTGGCGCCGACGTTGAACTGCCGGGTGGTCTCGGGGCGCAGGTTGCGACTGCCCGACGAGAGGAAGTAGAGGTCGTTGAACGTGGGGGTGCGGAAGATGTCCTGATAGGAGGCGCGCAGCCGTACCCCCGCACGAGGCAGCGCCAGCCACGACAGGCTGACGGCAGGCGACAGCCGCCTGCGGTCGGGGACTGCCGCACCGGTGCGCACACGCTCGGTGATGTAGGTGTTGAGCAGAGAGGCGGTGGCAGTGAAGCGCGACAGGCGGTAGTGCCCGACAAGCACGGTGAGGGAGGTGAGGCGCCGCGGGAACCGACAGTTGGGGAAGGTGTTCGAGAGCGTGTTATAGGCGACGTCTTGCGCCAGCGAAAAGGAGAGATGCGTTGCCGGTGCTCCCCACAACACTGCCGACAGGTAGCCCTCCCGCTGGCGGAAACGGTTATCGGTGATGCCCGACGACTGGTCGTTGTAGTCGCGGTTCCACGTATAGTTGAACTTGCCGGCAGCTTTCAGCTTCCAACGGGCGGAGAAACGGTGCTCGTAGCTCAGCTGGGCAAAGTAGTTGCGGTCGTAGAGGCGCTCGGCAGCATAGGGGTTGTCGTAGATGACGCTGCCGGGCAGCCCGCGCCCCGAATCGAAAAGGTAGAGCTTGGCTTTGAGCGTCTGCCTGTCGCTCAGGTCGGCAAACAGGTTCAGCTCGGCACGCCACGTGTCGATGTCGCTGTTGTTGCGGCGCGCATCGATCAGCTTGTTGCCGTTCCACAGCTTGAAGGGGTAGTTGCCGTCGGCACGCAGGTAGTCGGCATACGCAGAGAGGCTGACGCGCCGGCTGACGCGCTGCGCCAGCATGAGCGAGGGGTTGACGTAGCCGAAGGAACCCGCTTTGAGGTGAACTGCCAGGCTGAACGGCAGTCGGTCGAACGCCGGTTGCTGGGTCTCGATGTTGAGCACGCCGGCAGCGGCAAACATGCGTGCGGTGCGGTAGATGTCGTCGTTCTGCCCAATGGTCAGGGTGAGGGCGGATACGTTGTCGAGCGAGAAGCGGGAGATGTCGACCTGTCCCGACTGAACGTCGCTCACTGCTACGCCGTCGTAGCTCACGGCAGTGTGCTGCGCCCCGAGGCTGCGCACGGAGACGGTCTTCAGCCCGCCGATGCCGCCGTAGTCCTTCACGCTCACACCGGCAAAGTGTCGCACGGCATCCGCCACGGCAGTGACGCCCAACCGCTCCAGCGCCGTGCGCCGCAGCTGTTGCAGGGGTGCGGTGGCAGTGAGGGCAGGCATGACACGCGGCGCCCGCACCGATACTTCGGGCAGTTGATGCAGCTGACCGGCAAGGGTGTCATTCGGCTGCTGGGCGTATGTACCCATGCTGATGCTGCACAATAGCAGGAGCAGAACTCCTTTTCCTATCTGACAAGTCATACTCGAAAAAAAACGAGGCAATGATGCTGTTCGTCGCGCGTGCCCTTTCCACGAAGGCAGTTGCTTGAATAGGTTTTGCAGGTCTTCTGACTTACTCCGCACGTTTGTCCGCCTTCCCACCGTTCGTCGATTACGGCAGTGGCACAGGGTATATGGACAGGTGCATCATGTTGGAGTTCACAGCAGCGGGACTGTTCGGGAGTTTCACCCGATTCCCTTTTCAGGAATGTACATCGAAGGATGTATATCCAACAAAACCGGCGGCAAAGGTATAGAAAGATTTTAATGCACAAGCAACTAATACAAAAAAAAGCTACCTTTGCGCCCGGCTTTTTCAAGCTGTGAACTCATTATATTTAGTACATACATCCATATCAAAAAAAGTAATTATGACTTATTCACACGAAGTGGAACACATGTGTGTTGTGAAGAAAGGTCCCAACCACGGACCTGCCCCGATACCCGAAGAGGGTAAATGGGTAAAGGCAAAAGAGATTGTCGATATCTCGGGTTTAACACACGGTGTAGGCTGGTGCGCTCCCCAACAGGGCGCCTGCAAACTCACCCTCAACGTCAAGGAGGGTATCATTCAGGAGGCTTTGATTGAAACGATTGGCTGCTCGGGCATGACCCATTCGGCTGCCATGGCTTCGGAGATTCTTCCGGGTAAAACCATTCTCGAAGCATTGAACACCGACCTGGTGTGCGATGCCATCAACACTGCCATGCGCGAGCTGTTCCTGCAAATCGTCTACGGACGCACGCAGTCGGCTTTCTCGGAAGGCGGTCTCATCATCGGCGCCGGACTGGAAGACCTGGGCAAAGGGTTGCGCAGTCAGGTAGGCACGCTCTACGGCACGCTTGCCAAAGGACCCCGCTACCTGGAGATGGCAGAGGGCTACATCAAGCAAATCTTCCTCGACAAGGACGACCAAATCTGCGGCTACGAATTTGTGCATCTGGGCAAGTTCATGGACGAGATTAAGAAAGGCACCGATGCCAACGAGGCATTGAAAAAGGTAACCGGCACGTATGGTCGCGTTACAGCCGAGCAGGGAGCAGTGAAACATATCGATCCACGTCACGAATAACAGAAGGAGGAAAGTATTATGATTAGAGAAGTGAAATTTGAAAGTCAAGACCGTCGCATCAAGCAGATTCTTGCTGTGCTGAACGAGAACGGAATCAAAGACATCGAAGAGGCTAACGTCCTCTGCGACGCCGCAGGTATCGATCCTTATCTGACGTGCGAAGAGACCCAACCCATCTGTTTCGAGAACGCCAAGTGGGCATACGTGGTAGGCTGTGCCATTGCCATCAAGAAGGGTTGCAAGAACGCCGACCAAGCTGCCGAGGCTATCGGTATCGGTCTGCAGTCGTTCTGTATTCCCGGCTCCGTAGCCGACGACCGCAAGGTGGGCATCGGACACGGTAATCTCGCTGCCATGCTACTGCGCGAGGAGACCAAGTGCTTCGCTTTCCTCGCCGGTCACGAATCGTTTGCCGCTGCCGAAGGCGCCATCAAGATTGCAGCCAAAGCCGACAAGGTGCGCAAAGAGCCGTTGCGTTGCATCCTCAACGGTCTGGGCAAAGATGCTGCGATGATTATCTCGCGCATCAACGGCTTCACGTATGTGCAGACGGAGTTCGACTACTACACCGGCGAGCTGAAGGTGGTTCGCGAAATTGCTTACAGCGACGGTCCGCGCGCCAAGGTGCGCTGCTACGGAGCCGACGACGTGCGCGAAGGAGTAGCCATCATGTGGAAAGAGGGTGTTGATGTGTCGATTACCGGTAACTCTACCAATCCTACCCGCTTCCAGCATCCCGTGGCAGGTACGTATAAGAAAGAGCGCATCCAAGCAGGCAAGCCCTATTTCTCGGTAGCTTCGGGCGGCGGCACCGGTCGCACACTCCATCCCGATAACATGGCAGCCGGTCCTGCCTCTTACGGCATGACCGACACCATGGGACGTATGCACTCGGATGCACAGTTTGCCGGCTCTTCGTCGGTTCCCGCTCACGTGGAGATGATGGGCTTCCTCGGCATCGGCAACAACCCGATGGTAGGTTGTACCGTGGCTTGTGCGGTAGATGTGGCAACGGCGCTGAACAAGTAATTGTAACATAATTGTTTTTCTTATAAAGAATCCCTGCTACTCTGATGAGAGTTGCAGGGATTTCTATTGACGAACCTGCAATAGCGTTATTGTTGCACGCATCGTTCAGTTCTATCCTACATCTCCAACCTTATCTCATACTCCGGTATTACCTTCAATCCATTGATTTTACACAGTGTTTGTCCTTCAAAGACGGGCTGCTTATCGGCATCGAAGTCTATCAGGTAAGAAGCATTGCGGGGCATCGGACGGAAATAGAAATACATACCTTTGGCATCGAGTGTTTCGGCGTACTGTTTCAATCCAATCTGCCACGAGTTGCCGTAGTAGAGATGGTCGTTTATCATGTGCCCGTCGATGAAAGCTACCGCATTATCGCCCACATAGTCGATGTCGAGCAGCAGGTCGCTCACGTTTTCGGTGAATTGTGTCTTGCTCATGGCGAAGGTGTAACGACGACTGCTCACCTCTTTCGCCTCATATCGAGGCTGTACGGCAGGCACCTCGACGGTGTATTCGGTGAAGAGACCTTGTTTCTTAATGGTGGGCTTCAACTGACCGAAATTCGGCTTCTCGTCGGACGAGATAATGCAATGGAAGCGGTTGTTGGTAGCTTGTAGCCGAATGGTATTATCCGCTTGCAGTAGCGTGGCATCGGTGATGCAGAAGCCCTCTTCCCATTGGTTGAAGTTCAAAGCCTGTTCCCGGGTGAGGGTGGTGACAATGAATCTCTTTCCGTCATTGCCCTTCATGGTGAAAGAACTCCGTAGACCCGGTGTGATGCGGCGAAGACTTTTCCCTTCAAACAGATAAACCGGTACCATGCCCTCGTGGGCATAAAAAATGTAGTGCGCCATGCCGTCGGTTTGCACCTTGGCGAGCGGTTGGGCTGTGGTGTATTTCAGCAACACACCCTCCATGCTGAGGTTGAAAGGAAGAATGGCGCTTACCCCCTGTTTCAACGTAAAGGCGGGGAAACGGATGGTTTCGCCGGTCAGCTTGATGTTCAGTGCGCTCACCGGCTGGTCGATGCGGGTGTCGTGGTCTTGGAAGTTGTTCAGGAAGACGAAGCCCGATTGTCCGTCCGAGCGCACGGCATAGCGCAGCGTCTCGCGGTTGTCGGGAGTGATGGCGGCGTTTGTTTCGGGCAACACCACGCCCATCGGCGCCAGTCGGCTGCCGAAATTCTCCAAGAAGAGATGGATGATGCGAAGGTAGCGATACGACGGTTTCACCTTGCCATACTCACCGATAGGGGCTTGGAAATCATAAGATATTTTAGGCACGCCCATCGGTTCGTCGCTAAAGAAACCGCCTCCGGGGCGTTGGGGGGTCAGTCCGCCGTGATACATATAATAGCCGATGCCGTTGCTGCCCGAGCCTAAGGTTCGTAGCATCAGCGCTTCGGAGGCTTCGGGCGCCACACGCGGGCGACGGGCGTAAGTTATCTGTATGCCCACACCCATCTCGGCGCAAAACGAGGGGTACTTCGCGCCGTCGTAGCGCACGGGGGCATAGTCGGGGTTGCGCTGTATGTCTTTGAAGAGGAAGAAGGGCGACAGCGACGGCTCTGCCCAGAACGGATAGGGGTAGGCGGAGGTGACGGGGATGGTCTCATTCTCCAGTATGGCAGCATTGCCCCAGCCGGTGACGGTGTAGAGGGGTGCGATGATACCTTCGTCGCGGGCAAGTTTCTTGAGCATCGCCAAGTGTTCGGACCCCTGCTCGGCATAAGCACTGCGGGCGGTCTGCACGCTCACGCCGACGCGGGTGAGGGCATCGTCGTAGTCGGCGACGGTGCTTTCGGTCTGCTGTCCGGTGTAGGCGAACGACCACGGGGCGGCGGAGTGTTGCAGCTCGTTCTCGAGTTGGATGCCGATGAGGGTGCCGCCGTCTTTGTAGTACAATCCTTGCAGCTGACCGGCGATGTGGTGATAGAGGCGCTTGACGTAGTAGAGGTAGCCCTCGTCGTTGGAGCGCACCTCAAAGGGGCGACCGTAGATCCAATCGGGCAGTCCGCCGTTGCGTATCTCGCCGTGGCAGAAGGGACCGATGCGCACCAGCGTGTACATATCGTGTTGGCGACACAGCTCGAGGAACCGGCGCACGTCGCGGTCGCCCGTCCAGTCGAACACGCCTTCGTTTGTCTCGTGGATGTTCCAGAAGACATACGTCGCGATGACGTTGATGCCGCCCGATTTCATCTTCAGAATCTCCTCCTCCCAATATTGATGTGGCAGTCGGGAGTAGTGTATCTCGCCCATGATGGGGATGAACGGCTGTCCGTCGACGTTCATATAGAAACTGTTGAAGTCGATGCTACCGCCCGTGGGGCTGGTGCCACCGAGGTTGAGGTGTCCCGAAGTGACGGTGTGCGGCACGCGGGGAATGTCGACGGAGTATTCCGTCTGTGCGACAAGTGTGCCGCACAACAGGCTCAAAGCCGGAAGGAGGAAAGTTCTTTTCGTTGTCATAAGCGTATGCAGTATGTGAAAGGATGATAATAATATGTTGTTTACGGGAGACAAAAGTAGTGCATTCGCAGCGATGAAAAATGTAAAATTGGGGGCAAAGCATGTAGAATACGACTATAATCATTAAAAGAATTGCAACCTTTCACAATGTTGACTTACTCCCTCAGGCAGCCTATGGGTACCACCAGCACACCATCTTTGCGCTTGTATGCGAATTGTCCACCGGTTACGATCATCAAGAATGCCGGTTCTCCTACTTTTGAGGTATCCACTTTTTGCCGTAATTCGCAGAGATGCTTAGCTCCTTCTTCAATTCCTTTATTGCCCAGTTTGACTTCAACGGCAGCCCAACGGTTGTCGTACAAGCGGATAATCAGGTCGGCTTCGAGCTTATCTTTATCCCGATAGTGGTATATTTCGCCGTCTATTACTTGTGAATAAATGCGCAAGTCTCTGGCAACAAGCGATTCGAAAAGAAAGCCGAAATATTCAAAATCATCGAGAATCGTATCCGCGTTGGTAAGCATAACGGCAGTGGCGATGGACGGGTCGACAAATTGGCGCTTATCGGAAGCACGAATGGCTGATTTCGATCGTAAGGATGGCTTCCACGCCGGAATATCTTCTATCAGGAATATTCGACGGAGGGCATTAAGATAGCTATACATAGTTGGCTCGGAGAATGTGGTATCGTTCGATTTGACATCATTAAGTATGGTCGATAGGGTTGCGAGGGTTGATATATTTCTGGCATACGAGCGCAATAGCTGCCGTACCCGTTGCGGGTTTCTGTCGATCCCGTCCACTCTCTGTACATCCATATTAATAACGGCATCAATATAGTTGCGAGCAACCTGTTCCGAACGGCTACCTTTGACTACGGTTTCCGGCCATCCGCCTCTGCAAATAATCTCGGCAATGTCGGGGATGGTCAATAGGCTTTCACCGACAATCTCTGCTTGTCCTTCAAACAAACTTTTCAACGAGACGCTACCGGTTGATTCCTCCGATTCGAACAATGACATGGGACGCATACGGAGACGTGATATTCGTCCCGTACCCGTATGCTTTGGCTTCCGGTCGTCGCGGGGAACAGCAGAACCGGTCAATATGTATTGACCCCATTCGCCTGTTCGGTCGACATCAAATCTGATGGCATCCCACAAAACGGGAGCTTCTTGCCATTCGTCTATCAGACGTGGCTTAGCTCCTTCCAGAAGACGCGACGGCATGGTATCTGCCAAATGCAAATATCCGGCACCTTTGTCGGGATCTTGCATATAGAGAGCGCTTTTCGACGCGTGTAGCCCTGTTCGGGTTTTTCCACACCATTTCGGTCCCTCAATAAGCAATGCGCCCGAAGAAGATAGCTTCATGTTTACCAAAGGGTCGCATGTGCGAGGATAATACTTAGATTCAGCCATTTATATCTTATTTTTGGGCTGCAAATGTAACGAAGATATCTGGAGTTTTAGTAATTGGCGCGTTTTTATTTTAGTAATTGGCGCGTTTTCACTTTAGTAATTGGCGTAATCACGCAGTTGATCCACGCCGTAGAGCCTCGCTTTTCAGACAGTGCTTCTCCACTAACGCTAATGGAGACCCCCCTAACGAATATCGTTACCGATGGCAAGACGGAATGTTACCGCACATAGAGTTCATGCGTAACCGCAATCGGTAACCGTGGGCAAACCCGTAACAACAGACGAGATAGCCGAGACTTCCGTGCATAAAACCTTTCTGAGCTTTCGCAAGTATCTTTTCTGTTTTTCCCGCGCGGGAAAATTTATTTTCTCCAGCGGGAAATTTTTTTTTCCCGCGCAGGACAAAAAAGTTTCTGCGGCAGGACAATTCTTTTTCTGCCGCAGGACAATTCTTTTTCTGCCGCAGGACAATTCTTTTTCTACCGCAGGACAATTCTTTTTCTGCCGCAGGACAATCTGTTATATCTACTGAGATACTTGCGAAACTTTAGAACCTTTAAGCAGCGGGCAAACTAATTTGTTGAAGTTCTCTTTCATATCCCCCATCGTATCTCCTACTTGTAGTTTGGAGAAATCAAGTCGCAACACCATATATTTGTTGCGCTCGGACGTGGGGTTGCCCTGATTTGTTTTATTCAAAAAAATCATTCCCAAACACCTCCAGCGCCGGTAGCGCCCGACCGTCGAAATCGAAGAGCGTAGCGTTGCTCACCACATTCGGTCCGCCCAGCTCCCAGCCTACGCCGGGCACGGCAATCATGATTGGGTCCCAATAAAGAAACCCTTTCACGCGACCGCCTGCCACCTTCTTGATACCCGCTACCAACTCGACCATAAAATCGTGCTGTCCCTGCGGCGAGGAGGGATAGATGGTTTCGTAGGGACCGTTGTCGACCAACTGTCCGGGCGATACGCCGTCGGGCAGGGTGGGGTGCCACTTGTAAGCTGTCTCCATGATAAAGATCTCTTTGTTCCATTTGGTAGATATATAGTCTGCCCACGAGCGCATCTCGTCCACCGTCTTCTTCGTCCAGAAGGGATAGTACGAAGCGCCGATCATGTCGTACTTACCGCCGTGCTTTTTCAGTTCGCCGAAGAACCAGTCGAAGGTGTCGCGATTGCCGGCATCGGGCAAGTGGATGATAACTATGGCATCGGGTGCAACGGCTTTCACAGCATCGTAGCCTTGGTTGAACAGTTCTGCCATTTGGGCGAAGTGGTTGTAGTCGCCGTCGGGGAAGAGCAGTCCGCCGCCGGTTTCATTGCCCAGCGAAACGTATTCGGGGGTGGTGCCTTGGGCTTTCATCTGCGACATGAAGTCGAACGTGAAATCGTACACCGCCTGCTTCAGGGCGGCGTAGCTCAGTCCCTCCCATTCGTGCGGCTTGGTTTGCTCGCCGGCGTTAGTCCAGTAGTCGCTGTAATGGAAAGTGAGCTGAATCTGCATGCCGGCAGCTTTGACGCGGCGGGCAAGACGTAAGATGTCTTCGGGATTCTGAATGCCTGCGGGCAAGCGGTTAGAAGGAGAGAAGGCAGGGTTGCCCGGGTCGTTGTAGAGGCGGAGGCGGGCGATGTTGAAGCCGTAGCGCTTGAGTATCTCGATGCAATCCTGCGCTACACCGTTGTCGTAGAACTTGCCTCCCATGCGTTCGATGTAGGTCAGTTCCGAGAGGTCGCCGCCACGGAGCATCACCGTAGCTTCCGGCGTGGGGTTATCCGGTTCGTTCGAATGATTGCCTCCGCAAGCGGCGAGGGCAAGGAAGAGCAGCGAATAGGCTATGCTGCGTAGTTTTTTAATCTGTATCATGGTGTTAGTTTGTTGAAGTGAAACAGGATGTCCATGTTGCTGTTGTCCAGCTCCAGCGCCTTGGCAAGATAGGTGCGTGCTTCGTCGGTGTGCCCCAGTCCCTGCTCGCCCAAGCCGATGAGGTAATAACAATGCAGGCGGTTGCGCAGGTTGAGGTCGTCTTCCCAAATGGCAAGGTCGGGCAGTGAGACGGCAAAATAGTCGATGTGGCAATCGTCGAAGAGGTGCTGTTTGCCGTAGTCGATGAGGCGGTTGAAACGCCCTTTGGCGTGGTCGGTCTCGCCCAGTGCCAGCAGTGCCAAGCCCTGATAGTAGATTTGGTCGGGCTGCTGGTCGTTGTAGTAGAAGGCTTGGCAGGGTTCCGACGAGCCGACAGTCGCTTGGCGGAAATAACGGAGCGCCTCCTCTTCGCGTCCCAAAGCGCGGTAAGCCATGCCTTTGAGGTAATTGATGTCGTTCTCTTCGGCATTGATGAGCTTGCCTTCGCCCAAGTTGTGCGGATAGCGGTCGGTGGCATCCAGCAGGGCGAGGGCTTGTTCGTAATCGCCGTTTGCCATCGCTTCCTGCGCCAGTTGGAAGTGGCACACCACATATTGCTTGGTTATTTTGCCTTCGCCTCCCTCCCACGGATGGAATTGTCGGGCAGCAATCAGTTGCAGTGCTTGGCGGTGATTACCCAGCAGGTTGTGCAGGGTGATGCGTTCGATGCAGAGGTCGTCGCGTTGTTCCACCAGTGCCGGATGGCGTTCGTACTGCTCCAAGCGGAGCGCAATATCCATCCCCATCCGTTTGTAAAGCTGGTCGAGTTCCATAAAGATGCGGGCATCGGTTGTATCCAAGGCGAAGGCATATTCCAGCAAGGCACAAGCTTCTTCTTTGCGATTGAATTTATTGAAGTAGACCAATGCAAGGTTGCGTTGCACGGTGGGGAAGCGACGGTTGAGTGCGACGGATTGCTCCCAGCACGACCGGGCTTCGTCGTAACGGCGGGCAGCATACCAAAAGTTGCCCAGATAGTAGTGTGCAAGCGCATCGTCGGGGCACACGCGGATGGCATCTTGCAGAATACACACCTCTTCGGGACGGTTGGGGAAACAGCCGTCGGCAGGCAGTGCGGCGGCTTCACGATAGTGCTTCAGCGCTTGCCGGTGGTGACCTGCCCGCGAGGCAAAGTAGCCCAGTGCGTAGTGTGCCATCGGATAGGTGCCTCCGGCATGGAGCAATAGTCGGGATGCTTCGTCGTAAAGTCCGGCGGCAGCATAGTCGAAGGCATACTCCATGGTGGTATGAATGGTGCTTTCGGGCAGTTCGTCCGTGCCGGTAAGCAGCAGTTTCTCGAGAAGGCAGCCTAAGTTGAAGCGGTCTATCGTCAGGGATTCTTCGATCCAATCCATGGCTTCAGACGTATATTGCAGCTTGCGCAGGACGACGCTTTTGAGGTGTCGGGCTTTGTGATGGTGGTAGTTGCGCAGCAGCGAGCGGTCGATATGCTCGAGTGCTGTCTCCCAATCGTGGCGGAGGCAGTCTGTTTGTGCCAAGGCAAAGTAGCCCGCGTCTTGCCACGCGCTGTTCCAAGTGGCTTTGTAAAAGGCATCGTATGCCTCGTCGCGCCGGTCCAGCATGTTGAGGCATCTGCCCAGATTGTACGACGGTTCGCCATCGTAGGGATTGGGATTGCGCTCGGTTTGCGTAGCGATGGCACGCCGGAAGTACGGCTCAGCTTCGGCAAAAGCCCCTTTGCGAAGCAGCAGCAGCCCGACGGCATTGTTGCATCGGATGTCGGTCGGTTCGCGGCGCAGGGCTTCTTCGTAATAGTCCAACGGGTTGTAAGTGGCATGTCGGTATTGCTCCAAGTGCTGACCGGTGAGGAAGAGCTGCTCTATCGATGCTATCTCGTGCGGACGTTTGGCTGCTTTTGCCGGGTCGGGGATTGGTTCGATGCGGGGCTTATCCGCTTGATAGGTCAGCAGGGTTCGCCCTTCGTGAATCACCGTGAGGCACACCTCTTCGGCCTTACAAGTGCCCACGGCTACCTCTTTGCGGTAGATATGGACAGGCGATGCCGTGATGCTTTCGTCGAGATAGAGGCATCCGCCCGCATCCTTCAACTGCACGTCGAGTGGCAATTCGGAGGTGGCATATACAATGAGATGTGCCTTTCCGTCGCTCACCTCTACGTTGACAATCACCTCTTTCGTAGCATTCTTCACATAGCCCACTTCGGAGTATGGCATGAAGTATTGCTTCCACGACTTCTCTTCGCCGGGCTGTAGCCACGAGAAGTCGGGTTGATTATCGGTATATACGCCTGTCATCAGTTCGATGTAGGGTCCGTCTTCGTCGGTCAGGTTCCTGTCCCACGCCTGTCCGAAGTCGCCATTGCCCCACGTCCACTGCTTCTTGCCGGGCGACAGGTGGTGGTCTGCCACGTGTAACAAGCCTGCCTGCTCGCACTCATCGTAGCCGCCCACGAAGTCGTATTTCGACTTTACCGCCATGTACGACGTAGGTACGGGGATGTTTTTGTACTTCGAAATGTCTACGCCTGCCGAGTAATCTTGTTTGTAGTAGATGCCGGTGGCGATGGGGAAATTGGAGACGTCGCGCTTGCCGTGGTCGAAAACCGCATGTACGTCGGGCGGGAAGACGGAGTGATAATGGTCGCCCACGGCTACTGCGGGATTTGCCCACCACAAGAAGGTCTGCGGAGAGACGGTGCCGTTGTACACCTTCACGTTAATCTCGATGTAGGCTTTGCCCGGATAGAGCGTGAAGCCCTGCATCCCTTTGGTACGCGACATGCGCTCCACCTCGCTGCACCACACCGTAAAACTGCCGTCTGCGCCCTGCTCTATGCAGCAATTGGTGGGCAGAAAGGTGCCGGGACGGTGATGCTGCGGCCAATTAAACTCAATGCCGCCCGATATCCAAGGACCGGTGAGACCCACCAGTGCCGGCTTAATCACCTGATTGTAGTAGACGAAATGGCGGCTACGCACCTTGTCGTAAGCCATCTGAATGCGTCCGCCCAATTCGGGCAGTATCATCACTTTGAGGTATTCGTTCTCTAAAAAGAATGCCCGATAGGGACGGTCGTGCTTCTCGTCTGCCACGCTCTCTATCACCTGATAGGGATAGACCGCCCCCGAACTGCCCTGATAAACGCGCTTTTCAAGGAAGATAGGATTTTTTTCGGGCGTGCCTGTCTCGTAGGTGGGCAACTGTACCGTCTCCTCCCAAGCACGCACAATGCCTGCTTCGGAAACGGTGGGTTGTATAAGATAATTCGTAATCTGTTCCATACAGTATATTGTTATTGAATATGCTTCATTCTTTGTCTCTGTCTCTGCAACGTGTTCAGTAAAGTAATGACTATCCCAATTCCCCTCCTCCCGGGAGGAGGGGTGCCCCGTATGGGACGGGGTGGTAGGTCATCATGCGTAATAGTAAGTTATATTATCAACTCCTCTTCTATCTCCTCCAATGATTTTCCCTTCGTCTCGGGCAACCACGAGCGGATGAACAAGAACCCTGCCAGGCAGATGCCGCCGTATATCCAGAAGGTTCCCGATGCCCCCAATGCTTCGTTTAAAATGGGGAAAGTGTAGGTCAGCAGGAAGCTTGCCACCCACAGAAAGAAGGTGGATACCGCCATGGCTGCACCCCGTATGCGGTTGGGGAATATCTCGGAAAGCACCACCCACACCACCGGCGCGAGCGACATGGCATAGCAGGCAATGGCAAGCACCACCAGTATCAGCATGGGAAGTCCGCTCCACCCGAGGAAATAGCCTGCCCCCAGCAACAGGTAGATGACGGCAAGTCCCGCCGAACCGGTGTACATCAGTGCCTTGCGTCCCCAGCGGTCGACGGTGAATATTGCCACGAAAGTAAAGATAACATTGGTCACACCTGTCACCACAATGTTCATCAACACATCCGAAACGGCATAGCCTGCTGCCGAAAATACTTCGTGTGCATAGTTGAAGATGACGTTGATGCCGCACCATTGCTGGAACACGGCAAGTACGATGCCGATGATAAGTACCTTGCGCACATCGGGTCGCAGCAGCGCCCGCCAGTTGGTTTGCTCCTGCTTGTGCTGCGAAGCCTCTACCTCGCGTAGCTCTGCCTCGGCATGTTCGTCGCCGCCGATGTGGGCAAAGATGCGTCGGGCATGCTCTTTTTGACGGTTGATAGCCAGCCAGCGGGGGCTTTCGGGGATGATAAACGCCAGCACAAAGAAAAGCACGGCAGGTACCAGCTCTGCCCAAAACATCCATCGCCACGCCCACCGGATGCCGTCGGGCGAAACCGCATCGCCGCCTGTCATGTAAGAGTCGCCAATCAGCCAGTTGGCTATCTGTGCCGCCAGTATGCCCAACACGATGGTGAGCTGGTTGAGCGAGACGAACTTTCCGCGCACCCGGGCAGGTGATACTTCCGCAATATAGATAGGCGAGATGTTGGAGGCAATACCTATTCCAAAGCCACCCAATATGCGATAGAAGATGAACCAGTAGAAATTATCTACCGCTCCGGTGCCGTAAGCCGATGCCGTAAAGAGTGCCGCCGCCACGATTAACATCTTCTTGCGCCCGTAACGGTCGCTCCACAGTCCGGCTAAAAGTGCACCGACTAAGCAACCTATCAGGGCACTGCTCATTGCCCAGCCGCGCAAGGCTGCCGAGCCTTCAAGCCCGAAAAAGGGTTCGTAAAAGATTTTAGCTCCGCCAATCACCACCCAATCGTAACCGAAAAGCAATCCGCCCATGGCAGATACGAAGGTGATAAGCAATAGATAAGATTTCTTGTATGTGTTCATAAACAAAAGTATTACGTTTAAATGATGTTGCAAAAATAGTGGCTTTCAATGTATAGGGAAATGCAAAATCGTGTGTAAAGCATGTAAAATACAACTATCTTTGCGGCATAAATTCCCAATCTATATTTCATGGAACAACTTGCCGACGGTTTTAAAGGCGAAAAAGCCATTGTTACGCCCTACAGTGTACGCACCTATCAGGCGCAAAACGAGATTACAAAGCAACTCTATGTGACGCATATCGGCTATTATCCCGATGCCAAATATCATTATCGGGTGCGCAAGACGGGTGCTCCCGAACACATTCTTATCTATTGCGAAAAAGGAAAGGGATGGATTGAGTGCCGCGGCGAACGGGTGCAACTCACCGACAACAGCTTCTTCATTATCCCTGCCAACGAACAACATGCCTACGGAGCCGATGCCCGTGCGCCGTGGAGCATCTACTGGCTGCACTTCAAGGGCGAGCATGTCGACATGTTTCACTCCATCATCGGCAAGCTCATCCACGTCAATGCCTCCGACCAAAACCGCCTCTTCGAACGCATGCAACTCTTCGAAGAGATGTATCGCAACCTCGAAATGGGCTACAACCCCGAGAATATGGAGTACATCAGCTTCTGTCTGATGCACTTTCTGGCATCCTTAAAGTACATCCCCCAATACCGCGAAATCAAGAAAATCAAGGAGAGTGACATCGTGGAACGCAGTATTCTCTTCATGAAAGAGAACCTTGAAACAAAGATTGTGCTGGAAGACATTGCCCGCGCCGTGGGCTATTCCGCTTCGCGATTCAATACCTTATTCTTGCAGCGCACTTCCTTCTCGCCCATGGAATACTACAATCAGTTGCGCATTCAGCGTGCCTGCAGCTACCTACAGTTCTCCGACCATAAAATCAAAGAGATAGCCTTCCGATTGGGCTATTATGACCCCTTCCACTTCTCCAAAGCCTTTCACAAGGAAATGGAGCTGACACCCAAGGAATATCGCAAGCGGTATATGGATAAGGAGATTGGGGAGATAGGGGAATAGTCCAACCCAATCCGTAAAAGCACGCGTATCCATGCGGGTGAATATTAAATTAGTACTAAAAAATTTTGTGTTCTTCAGATTAAGTAGTTCCTTTGCGCACTTCTTTCTTGCAATTATTTAAAGCCCGCAGATTTATGAAACATTTATTATCGAAAGCACTACTATTGACCTGTTGTATGGTCGGGATGAGCAAGTTATCCGCCTCTGCACAAAATGTTACGCCGAATCTGAAATTTGGTAAGCCCAACATGGAAGAGCTATCCATGACGACTTATGCTCCCGATTCGTCGGCAGCTGCCGTTGTGTTGTGCCGTCAAGCCGTCGTTTCTTATATATGGGGAGCCGACGACTTCCGGTTACTTTACGAATATAAAGTAAAGGTGAAAATACTCAAACCCGAAGGTGTTTCGCATGCCGACATCGTCTTGCCCTATTACGACAAGAAAGGAGGGAGCAGAGAACGCGAAGCCATCGCAAACCTCAGCGCTTCGGCTTACAATCTGGAAAACGGAAAGATTATCCGCACCAAGATGAAAGATGATGAGGTGTTTCGCGAGCGGGCTAACGATTACTACATGCAACTCAAATTCTCCGTTCCGCAGGTGAAAGAGGGAACGGTCTTCGAATATTCCTACCGGTGCTACTCCGATTTCTATTTTGAAATAGCTAACTGGCAAGCTCAAGAAGATATTCCGGTACTTTATACAGACTATGAGATTACCGTACCCGAATATTTTCAGTTCAATGTCAATACGCAAGGATGGAACTCCCTGAAGATGGATCGCAAGGGTGTCAGCATCAATCTTCCTATCGGTGCGGAGACACTGCGATGCTCCGGCGAACAGTATTACTTCATTGGCGAACAGTTGCCGGCGCTCGAAGGCGACAGCTATGTGTGGTGCGCTGATGATTTCTGCACCCAAGTAGCCTTTGAACTTTCGCGCATTGAGATACCGGGTTCGTATTATAAAAGCTATACCCAAAATTGGACAAATATCGACGAAGTGTTGATGAACAGCGAATCGTTCGGCGGACGACTGCGCATGAACAATCCGCTCAAGGCAGAAATGGCTACCTTGTCGCTCGACAAGTATGAGAGTACGGCAGATAAAGTATGTGCCCTCTACCAATTGCTCAAAAGCAAACTGCGCTGGAACGGACGGTATGCCCTGCAAGGAAACTCTGCCCGACAACTACTCAAGGAGGGTACGGGCGATAACGCCGATATTAACTTCGTATTGCTCAGCATGCTGCGCGATGCCAACATTACTGCCTGGCCTGTACTGATGAGCACCCGCACGAACGGCAGACTGCCCTTGCTGCATCCCAGCATTCAGAAACTCAATACGTTTATCGTAGGGGTTGCTCTTAATGACAGCACGGCTGCCTATATAGACGGTTCGGTAGAAGACGGATACCTCAATGTGTTGCCGCCGAACTTCATGGTCGATCGCGCCCGACGATTGAAACCGGGTGCTGCCGCAGCGTGGGTCGACTTGCGCAAGTTAGGTAAAAACTCGCTGCGCTCGGTCGTAACCGCAACCATCTCGCCCGAAGGCACCATGACCGGACACCGGCAGACGCTACGCGAAGGACAGTTCTCTGCCCAACTCAAACAGAATATCCGCCAAGCCAAAGACAGTACGGAGTATATTCGCAAGCTGGAAGACGACCGGCAAATCAAACTCACCGCCCTGCAATGGAAAGGACATAAGACCTTCTCGCCCCGCATGCAGGAGGATATGGATTTTGAAAAGCAGTGCGAAGTAAACGGCGACTATATCTACATCAACCCACTCATCTTTCTGCATACCTCAGAATCGCCCTTCAAACAAGCCGAACGGCGATTGCCGGTAGAGTTTGCCTTTACGAACAATGTATCGCTCACCGTCAGCCTGACAATTCCGGAGGGATATGTTATCGATGAGCTACCTCAAAGCGTGCAGATGAGTGCCGACGAGACCAATAGTGTCACGTTGCGCTACCTCGTCACGCGCAGTGACAACACGGTCATTGTGCGTTATCTGTTCAACCTGAACGAACAGCTTTTCATGCCCGAGAAATATGCAAATATACAGCGGTTCTGGGAGGCGATGGCAGGAAAGAATACAGAGATGATGGTACTGAAGAAAAGCGAAATATAGAAGGTTGAAACGATATGAGGATAAGCATAAGTATATTGTTCATGGTAACGGAGGCTGTTGTTGGGTGCCTGTCGCCGCTTTGTGCGCAATCGGCGCCGGTCGATTGCTGGTCGGTCGTGCGCGATGCTTCTACCGAGATTGTCTGCACCTCGCCCGTCGACGCCACCGTAAAAGAGCGGCGGGTGATAGAGATCCTGAATGAAAAAGGAAGAGACCAAGCCCGTTTTGTGTGCTATTGCGACCGTTTCAGCTCTCTGAAGAAATTTGCAGGCGAAGTACGCGATGCCGGAGGCAATGTCATACGCAAATTAAAGAAGAGCGACCTGCAAGCCACCGAATATTCCGAGCATCTGGCATCCGACGATTATGTTTATCTGTTGGACTACATGCCGCCGCGCTATCCCGTGACCATCTCCTACGAATGGGAGTTGAAATGGAGTGATGGAATCGTCTCCTTCCCGACCTTCCATCCGTACAACGCATTCAACCAGTCGGTTACCCGAGCCACTTATAGCCTGACCACCCCTGCCGACTATCCTTGTCGTTATCGTTTGAGGGGCATACCGTCCGACGCTTTGACGCAAACAACAACCGCCGACGGCAGTCGGCAAACCAAAGTCGACATACGGTCGCTCCCGCCCGTACAGTGGGAACCTTACAGCGCTCCGTCGACCGAGTTGTTACCTTGCATCTATTTCACCCCTCAACACTTTGTCTTTGAAGGTACCCAAGGTGAAATGACCGACTGGCATACCCTCGGCAACTGGCAGTATGGCTTGTTGCAGGGACGCGACCAACTGCCGCCGACACTGAAAGAGGAGCTGTTGAAACGTGCAGCCCACTGCGCCACACCCCGTGAAAAGGTGGCTGTCGTCTACCGGCTGTTGGAGACGACCACCCGTTATGTCAGCATTCAGTTGGGGATAGGAGGGTTGCAACCGATTCCGGCTGATGAAGTGTGTCGCACCGGCTTCGGCGACTGCAAAGGATTGTCGAACTATGCTCGTGCCATGCTGGCAGAACTGGGCATTCCGTCTGTCTACACCATTATTCACACCGACCGGAAGCGGATGTTACCCGACTTTGCTTCGCTCGGACAAGCCAATCACGTTATCCTGCAGGTACCACTGCCCGGAGATACCCTTTGGCTGGAATGTACCAACCCGCGTTTGCCTATGGGATATGTACATCACTCCATTGCAGGCAATGACGCCGTACTGATTACTCCCGAAGGCGGACAACTGTGCCGACTGCCGACCTACGCCGATTCGTTGAATACGCAGGTCAACCGTGCAACCGTCACCCTTCAGCCCGACGGTACGGCACAGATTGACGTGCAGCAATCGTCGCGTCTGTTTCAGTACGAAGATAAACTGCATCTGCTCTATCTGACGCCCGACAAACAGAGAGACAACTTGCGCGAAACCATCAACTTGACGCAAGCCCGTGTCAAAGATGTCAGTCTGGATGAACAGAAAAGCAGCACGCCCCAAATGAACATCCGATACACCGTCGACAGCGGGCAATATGGCAGCCGAACCGGCAAACGCCTCTTTGTGCCGCTGAATATCTTTCATAAAGGCTTCTATACCCCTACCCAAGGCGAACGTACACACGATATACGCACCACCTACGGCTATTTGGACGTCGACAGCATCACCTTCCGGCTACCCGAAGGTTACCGGATAGAAGCATTGCCGGATCCAACCGAACTGTCGACCCCTTTCGGAACCTTTCACGCTTCCGTAGAGCAAGAGGGAGATGATGTGTTGCACCTTGTACACCGATTGCTCTATCGACAAGACACTTATCCTAAAGAACAGTATACCGCTTTTCAGGAATTTAGAAAAAATGTAGACCGTCAATACACCGGTCGAATCGTTCTGAGAAGAGAAGAATAACCCCCGTCTGATGGTGCCATGAGAACCGATGTAAAAGAGTTTAGTAATTGTAAATGACTTATGAATATTATAGACACAAACAACCGGCACCCCAATCCGTTTTTGGAGGAATATACTACTCCACATGCGACAACACCGTTTGACCGGATATGCGTAGAACACTATGAGTCTGCCATGAAGGAAGGGATTTGCCGACAAAACGAAGAGATATCCGCCATCGTAGGCAACCCCGAAGCGCCTACATTCGACAATACCATTGTGGCGTATGAACGGTCGGGTCAATTGTTGGACCGGGTAGAAGCCACATTCGACAATTTACTTAGCGCCGAAACAACCGTCGAGATGCAACGCTTGGCGCGTTCGCTGGTGCCTTTGTACAGCGAGCATGTTGATAGCATCTTTCTGAACGAAGCCCTCTTTGAGCGGGTTCGTACCGTGTACAACGATCCGGCGTCGGGCAACCTCGACGCCGAGCGGCGACAACTGTTGGAGAATCTATACGATAGCTTTATGCGCGGAGGTGCCAACCTGCAGGGCGAAGACAAAGAAACGTTCCGCGCATTGAACCGCCAACTCAGCTTGCTTCAGTTGCAATTCCTCGATAATAATCTGGCAGAAAACCATGCCTTCCGCATGATACTCGATGAGGCTGCCCAGCTGTCGGGATTGCCGCAGAGCGCCGTCGATGCTGCCGCACAGACAGCACGCGAGAACGGAGAGAGCGGATGGATGATCACACTACAAGCTCCCAGCTACAACTCGTTCATGACGTATGCCGACGACAGACAACTGCGGAGGATGCTCTACATGGGATTCGGCACCCGATGTATGCACGGCAATCAGTGGGATAACCTCGATGTGGTGAAGAAGATTGTCAACACCCGCATGAAAATAGTACAACTGTTGGGATACACCGACTATGCGCAGTATAAACTGCAAAGACGCATGGCGCAAAGCAACACGGAGGTGTACAGCCTGCTCAACCAACTGCTCGATGCCTACGCCCCGACTGCGCGGGAAGAATACCGGGAGGTACAAGCCCTGGCGCAGCAAACAGAGGGCGACGGGTTTGTGGTGATGCCTTGGGATTGGGCATACTATTCAAGCAAACTCAAGAAGCAGAAGTATAAACTCGACAGCGAGCTACTGCGCCCTTATCTCGAACTGAACCGTGTGATAGCGGGCGTATTCGGACTGGCTACCCGCCTGTATGGCATTACGTTTCGCAAGAATCCCGATATACCCGTATATCATAAGGAGGTGGAAGCTTTCGAGGTGTACGACCAAGACGGAACCTTTCTGGCAGTGCTCTATGTCGATTTCTACCCACGTCCCGGCAAACGACAAGGTGCTTGGATGACCTGTTATAAAACCCAGTGGCGCAATGCCGACGGTACCGACAGTCGTCCGCACATCTCGTTAGTAATGAACTTTACCCGACCGGTGGGCGATCGGTCGACGTTGCTTACATTCGATGAGTTGAAAACTTTTCTGCACGAATTTGGACACGCGCTGCACGGTATCTTCTCTAATGTTACTTATAAATCATTGAGCGGAACCGGCGTTTACTACGACTTTGTAGAGCTGCCGTCACAATTTATGGAAAACTATGCCGCAAATAAGGAGTTTCTGCATACCTTTGCACGCCACTATCAAACGGACGAACCGATACCCGACGAATGGATAGACCGACTGATTGCTTCGTCGAACTTTAATGCCGGCTATGCCTGTCTGCGACAACTGGGCTTCGGCTTCCTCGATATGGCATGGCACACACGCACCACCCTTTTCGACGACGATGTGGTAGCTTACGAACAGCAGGTAATGGCGCCTGTACAAGTGTTGCCCGTGGTGAAAGAGGTATGCGTAAGCGCCCAGTTCGGACATATCTTCTCGGGCGAATATGCTGCCGGATATTACAGTTATAAATGGTCGGAGGTACTGGATGCCGATGCGTACTCGCTCTTTGAACAACGCGGCAGCTTCGATCGGGCAACTGCAGCCTCTTTCAGGGAGAACATACTCTCCAAAGGAGGAACCGAATATCCGATGACGCTCTATAAACGCTTTCGCGGACAAGAACCTGCCATCGATGCTTTACTGATTAGAAACGAAATAAAGAAATGAAGAAAAAACTCGAACATTTGAAAGATTGCGCTATGCAAGGAGTGATCTGTTTCGTCCTGTTGTTGGCTATCAATGGATGCAGCCAGACAGACGATGTTATCAGTATTTTTACCGGAAAGAAATGGAAGCTGACATACATCGCTACCGAAGGAAGTCACAAGATGTTTAACTTCTGGGGCGAGGATAAGGATGGCACCTTGTTTGCTGCCAGCATGGCACTGTTGAAAGCCGATAACAACTTTGTGTTAACGTTCGAAGGAGCCAATCTCAACGGAAACGTTACCGGAACCGTGGGCGGAAGAGGAGTATTGGCTACACTTGGCGCCGACAGCCGTTGGAGCGTCAGCGAAGGAAGTCGCAACATAACCCTGTCGGTCAAACAGGCAGGCAACGAACAAGATGTGCTGGCTAAAGCTTTTATGATCGGAGTACAGAACAGCTTTCGATACGAGGGCGACAATGACAATTTATACCTTTATTATCATAGCGGGCAGAACGTCATGTTCATGGCTTTCAAGCCGCAAAAGAGTAACCCATAACGGATGAACAACAGTAAAGAAACAGTAACCAATCATACAGCCGTAGAAAAGCAGACGGCATTAGACCATCGCTATATGCGTATGGCTGCCATCTGGGCTGAAAACTCCTATTGCCTGCGCCGACGCGTAGGCGCGCTTATCGTGAAGGAGAAGATGATTATCTCCGACGGATACAACGGCACACCGTCGGGCTTCGAGAACGTATGCGAGGATGAGAATGGGCTTACCAAACCCTACGTGCTGCATGCCGAAGCCAATGCCATCACCAAGATTGCACGCTCGGGCAACAGTAGCGACGGGGCTACACTATACGTCACGGCAGCTCCTTGTCTGGAGTGCTCCAAACTGATTATTCAGGCAGGTATCAAACGGGTGGTCTACTCGGAACCTTACAGGCTGGAAGATGGCGTTGAGCTACTTGTCAGGGCAGGCATCGATGTAGTACGTCTGAATCAAGAACTTTAAAACTAATAAATATAGAAACAACGAATGGATACAAAGAAATCTACCCCGCATCTTATACTTATCATTGCCGTCAGTATCATTACCGGCGTCGTAATCGGCATCTCTTATACGAAAGACAAGATAGAGACAAATGCCATTGGCGGCGCATCGTCAGTCAAATTAGATGCACTGCTGCACACCATCCAGACGGATTATGTCGATACCGTCCATTTGGCAGATATCGTCGAGAAAGCCATACCGCAGATATTGGGCGAACTCGACCCTCACTCCATCTATATCCCTGCCAGAGATCTGGAAGCGGTTGCCTCCGAACTGGAAGGGAGCTTTAGCGGTGTCGGCATTCAGTTTACCATTCAGGAAGATACCATCAATGTGAATGCTGTGGTGGCAGGAGGACCGTCCGAGAAGGTGGGATTGATGGCAGGTGACCGCGTCGTGACCGTGAACGACAGCCTTTTCGCCGGCATCGGGTTGACCAACGATAAGGTGATGCGTGCCCTGAAGGGTCCTAAGGGCAGCCATGTGAAGCTGGGCATCAAGCGGGCTACCGAGCGTGAGTTGCTGAGCTTCGACATCGTAAGGGGTGACATCCCGCAAAACACCGTCGATGCAGCTTATCTCACCGACGACGGATACGGATATGTGCAGATATCCAAGTTCGGACGTACCACACATGCCGAACTGCTCAGCGCCATAGCCCGCTTCAATCACAAGGGGTGCAAAGGTATTATTATCGACTTGCGCGACAATACCGGCGGATACATGGAAGCTGCCGTGCGCATGGTGAACGAGTTTCTGCCCGAAGGCGAACTCATCGTCTATGCACAGGGTGTGCACTATCCGCGTACCGACGAGTATGCCAATGGCGGCGGCAGTTGTCAGGATATGCCGCTGGTGGTGCTCACCGACGAAGGATCGGCTTCTGCCAGTGAAATCTTTGCCGGAGCCATTCAGGATAACGACCGCGGTATGATTGTCGGGCGGCGCTCGTTTGGCAAGGGATTGGTGCAGCAGCCTTTCGAATTCGGAGACGGATCGGGTATGCGGCTGACCATTGCCCGCTACTACACGCCTTCGGGACGTTGCATTCAGCGACCTTATACGAGTGGACAGGATTATCAATACGAGATGGACTTGATTACCCGCTACCAGCACGGCGAATACTTCTCCCGCGACAGCATCAAGCTCGACGAAAGTGTGCGCTACTCTACCCGATTGCTGGGACGACCGGTGTATGGCGGTGGAGGTATCATGCCCGATGTGTTTGTGCCCCAAGATACCACCGGCGTATCGTCGTACTGGATGGAAGTGCTCAACAAAGGATTGCTGTTGCAGTTTGCTTTCAGGTATAGCGACAACAACCGCGCACGCTTGGGCAAGTACGACAGTCAGGAGAAGCTGACCGCATACCTGCAAGGCGAGGGCATTGTGGAGCAGTTTGTCCGCTTTGCTTCAAGTAAGGGGGTGAAACGCCGCAATATACTCATTCACCGGTCGTATAAGATATTAGAGAACAACTTGTGCACCAATATTATATATAACATATTGGGACGAGAGGAGGCTGTCAGATATTCCAACCAAAACGATAATACCGTACAGGAAGCGCTGAAGCTATTGCGAAATGGCGAGGCTTATCCTACGAAAGAGGATGAAGCACAGTCATAGTGTGCTTCATCATTCATCTGAATACGATATTCGTAATGACTGCCGCCCCCACATGGTGGTTCAGGTTGCGTACCAGCATGTCGCGTCCCATCATCAGCTCTTGCCGGAGGGCTGCTGAGGTGAGATGCACATGCAATACCTGATTCTTAATGAACAATCCTTGGGTGTACGAGGCAATCACAGGTCCCATTACTTCACCCCATGCGTTGATGAGGCGTTGCTCGTTGAGCGGTGTTTCCAGTGATTCCTGACGCAGATAGATGCGAATCAGGTCGCCGATGGATTGGGCTTGATTGCGTTTCATCCTGTGATAGCTCCGTCGGTTACGTGAAACATCTTGTAGTCGCCGCCTACCTGTTGCAGGATGCGGTCTAAGTGTTCGCGGTTGGTATCGGTGATAAAGATCTGTCCGAACCGGTCGCCTGCCACCAATTTGATAATCTGTTCCATGCGGTTGGCATCGAGCTTGTCGAAGATGTCGTCGAGCAAGAGTAGGGGAGTGGTGTTGCCTGTTCGCTTCAGAAAGTCGAACTGTGCCAGCTTGAGCGCAACCAGATAGGTCTTGTTTTGTCCCTGCGACCCTTCACGCTTGATGGGGTAATCGCCCAATGTCATCACCAGCTCGTCTTTGTGAATGCCGTGTAGCGAATAGCCCACGACGACGTCTTTCGGTCGGCTCTCTTTCAGCACTTCAGCCAACGCGGCGTCGCGTGCGTGCGAGGTATAGTTGAGCGATACCTGCTCTTTGTCTTGCGAGATGGTGGCGTAAAATGATTGAAAGATGGGTATGAATGCTTTAATAAATGCTTCCCGCCGTTGATAGATGAGTGTACCGGTTTGTGCCATCATCTCCTCCCATACCAGGAATAGCTCCTCCTCGACAGGCGTTTCGCTTTTCAGGAGTATGTTGCGTTGCATCAGCGCTTTGTTGTAGCGGATGAGCGCTTCCAGATACTCTTTGTCGTTTTGTGAGATGACCACATCCATCAGCCGCCGCCGTTCGTCGCTGCCGCCGGAAATGAGTTCGGCGTCGGCAGGAGAGACCATTACCAGCGGAATGAAGCCGATGTGGTCGGAGAGGCGCGAGTACTCTTTCTTGTTTCGCTTGAACTGCTTCTTCTGTCGGCGCTTCATGCCACAGTAGATCTCCTCTTGTCCGCATGCGGCTGTTTCGTAGAATCCCTGAATCACAAAGAATTCGCTGTCGTGGCGAATGTTCTGCGAGTCGATGGGATTGCCCGCACTCTTGCAAAAGGAGAGGAAGTAGATGGCGTCGAGCAGGTTGGTCTTCCCCATGCCGTTTTGCCCGAAAAAGCAGTTCAGCTTGGGCGAAAAGGATAGTTCTACCTGTTCGAGGTTCTTGTAGTTGAGAATGGATATTCGTTTGAGTATCATATACCGATATTGTACTTTATGAATGGACAAATGTACGCAGATTTCGGGAGATTTTGTTGTGTGGAAGCAAAATCCCCCGACAATCTTTCGATTATCGGGGGATCTCTAAGAGCGGAAGACGGGGCTCAAACCCGCGACCCTCAGCTTGGAAGGCTAATGCTCTATCGACTGAGCTACTTCCGCAATATGTCTTTGTTGTGGGCAAAGATGGATTCGAACCACCGAAGGCGTAAGCCAGCAGATTTACAGTCTGCCCCATTTGGCCACTCTGGTATTTGCCCATGCTTCTGTTGGTTGAAACTTCCGGTGTGCTCGTCCTTCAAATGCGGGGCAAAGGTAATACTATTATTTTAAACGCCAAACAAAATCAATCATTTTTATGGCGTCTACGGCACATTCAGCGCCCTTATTGCCTGTTTTTCCGTTGG
The DNA here is from genome assembly GCA_031262085.1 of Prevotellaceae bacterium. Classification (GTDB taxonomy): domain Bacteria; phylum Bacteroidota; class Bacteroidia; order Bacteroidales; family Bacteroidaceae; genus Bacteroides. Next base: position 27,343 of record JAISIN010000042.1, on the reverse strand, counting down.
CACGCTCTTCGGCTTGCTCCATGGTATCGGTGGTGAGCACGCCGAAAATGGTTGGATACTTGGCTGTACTGTTTAGGTAGGCAATGCCTTGCGTTACGCCTTGACACACATATTCGAAGTGGGGGGTGCCGCCCCGCACAACACATCCCAGCACGATAACGGCATCAATCGCCCCGTCGGTAGGTATGCCTTCGATGAAGGCATGGGCAGCATAGACAAGCTCGAAGCTACCGGGTACGTGAGCAATGTGAATATTTCCCGCTTGTACGCCATAGTGGAGCAACGTTTGCTTCGCCTCGTTCAGCATGAGGTGGGTCACGTTGGGATTCCAGTCGGATACGGCGATGGCGACTTTCATCGTAGAGATGTCGCTCTCTATGTGCAGGTCGCCATGGGTCGGGGGAGCGTACAACGCTGTCGACATACTATTTCTTCATTAATTTAGCTTGCTCGATATACTTGTCTATATCCATAGCTTGATAGGAGCGTGCATATTTCTCTTTGATGGTGGTGTAGGTTTTGATGGCGGCATCGAACTGACCTTGCCGGGTCTGTATCTCTCCTACTTGCATCAGACAGATGGGGCTGAGTGAGTTGTTGTCGGCTTCGTCGGCAGCTTTTTGCAGATAAGACACGGCTTTGTCGAGCTGTCCCAGATTGGCGTAACTGTTACCGATAGCAGCCTTGATGGCAGGCGCTACCATTTGGTCTTTCCCGCTGAAGCTATCGAGCGCCTTGATGGCAGCATCATACTGCCCTAAATGTGCATAGCACAGTCCCATATAAGCTTTTGCCAGATTACCGGCGGCTGTTCCGCTATATTGGTCGGCTACTTTAATCATGCCGATAAATCCGAGGCTGTCGCCATTGAGCGCCAACTCATAGTTGGAGGCATCGAAATACCCTTGTCCTCTATACAAGGCTATCTGTGCTTTTTCTTCACGGGGTTTTTCATACAGATTCTTGTACATCAATACGACAGCGATGACTACTATGATGGCTACAATGACGCCGATAATAGCTTTTTTGTTTTTAATGAGGAACGCTTCCGATTGTGTCAGTGCATCTTCCACATTCAGCACTTCGTGATGATTTTTCTTGTCTCCTGCCATTTTGTTGGAATGGTTTTTCTTATCTACAGCCATTTTATTTAATTATTATTTTAATATTCATATCCTTAGCGATTTCGCCGCGCAAAAGTAAGTTATTTATGGGTATCAACGAAATTTCGCTGCATATTTTTTTGTTGAAAGGGAGTAAAACGTCGAAAAACTGCTTACTTTTGCGCTCTTAATAATCTCTCAAACATTATAAGTACTGCACTTGATGAAAAAAAACTTTTCGCATACTGTTCTGATTCTCCTCGCTGTGTTTGGTTGCGGGGTGGCTGTGCCCTTCTTATGGGGTAACGATGTGTTCGACCGGCAGCAACATTCGGTCAAGTCGGAAGTGCCTTATGGCGTGACCTCGCCCGAGGTGCCGGCTTCTGTCACTTTTGCCGGTCAGAAGATAGACCTACAACGCTACGACCATCGCGAGCGGATGGATCGCGAATTGATGTCGTTTACCTACATGCACGCTTCGACGATGCTTGCTATTAAGCGTGCCAATCGTTTCTTCCCGATTATCGAACCGATATTAAAAGAGGAGGGAATACCCGACGACTTGAAGTATCTGGCAGTCATCGAGAGCACGCTGTCTCCCCTTGCCCGCAGCAGTGCGGGTGCTTGCGGGATGTGGCAGTTCATGCCCAAGACCGGGCGCGAATATGGGTTGGAGGTGAACGACAACATTGACGAACGCTACCACATAGAAAAAGCGACCCATGCAGCCTGCACGTATTTGAAGAAAGCATACGAGAAGTATGGTGACTGGTTGTGCGTGGCAGCCTCGTACAATGGTGGTCAGGGACGTATCACATCCGAAAAAGCCAAGCAGCAGGTTGACCGTGCCGTCGATCTTTGGTTGGTCGAAGAGACATCGCGCTACATGTTCAGACTGCTGGCTGCCAAAGCGGTTCTCGGCTCGCCCGAACGTTACGGCTTTCTGATGAAACGCGAACAACTCTATCCGCGCATACCTTATAAAGAGGTGACCGTTACTACCGGCATCGATGATCTGGTGAAGTTTGCCAAAGATAACGGATTGACGTATGCCCAACTGAAAGATTTCAACCCTTGGCTGCGCGATACGTTCTTGCAAAACAGGAGCGGACGTACTTATGTGTTGAAGATACCGCTTCCCGAGGGTTTGACTTACGATCCGCGGAAAACGGTACCTTACTACAAAGGCTGGGTTATCGACTAAGGTCGCTGCGTACAATCTTTCCCCATTCTTTAATGACGTCGTCGCCCCATCCTCCTTCGGAGGCGGCGGCAGGCAGTAGCATAGAGCAGGTTTCGTCCTTGTCGGATACCGACCACGCTGCCCAGCTGAGGTGATGATAATTCATCCACGCTACCCATTCGTTCCATGAGGCGCGGTCGATCGGTCCGTCGCCCGACGCTTCCATGCCCGCACATTCGGAAACAAACAGCGGCAGCCCTTTGCCGAGGGCGTAGTCGGCACGGTCGCGCAGCTCCTGTTTATGGGTGGCGGCGTAGAAGTGCAGTGTGTACATCAGGTTGGAGTAGCCGGTGATGGGACTGTCGGCAGCTATGTGGATGTCTTGATCCCAATGAGGCGAACCAATCAGGATGAGTGCATCCTTGTCGATGGCGCGAATGACCCGAATCAGTTCTATCGAATAAGCTTTTACCGCCTCCCAAGTGTCGTCTACCGGCTCGTTGTAGAGTTCATAAATCACGTTTGGAACCCCCTTGTAGCGGGTAGCCATTTGTCGGAAAAAGGCTTTGGCTTCTTCCAGATGGATGTGGTGGCTATGCCAGTCGATGATGGCGTAGAGGTGGTTGTCTATGGCGGCGTCGACCACTGTTTGCACGCAGTTGACTGCGCGGGCGGAATCTTGCAGATAACCGCCGTCGGGTTCAATGCCCATCGCTGCACGTACCACGGAGGCATGCCATGGGTCGGCAAAATAGGCTACGGTAGAGGCATTGTAGAAGCGAGGCCACCAATTGTGCCAGCCATAGCTTACGCCGCGTAGTACTACGGTATCGCCTTGCGGATTGACTAAGGCGGTACCTTTTACAGAGAGCGCTTGTACGCTCGTTGAGGGGGTAGCTTTGTTCGCATGCGACGGCTTGCAGCCGACAAATAGCATCACGAGGCAGCAGAGGTAAAGAGAAATCTGTTTCATCTTCATGGGGGGATTAGTGATTCGTTTGAATGATGGTATCTATTGTGATAAGTACGACAAAGGTATCAACTTTTTCTCGCGTCCTCTAATAATAACGTTAATATTGGTTCATCATAGGCTTTTCCCCAAAAATAGCTCTACATTTGCGACGAGAGATATAATCTGACCATGCGCAGCATCTGCATGGATGATATCAAAACCGTAAAAGTTGACTAAGTTTCGTTATTCTGCCCGCTTTTGGTTGGTCGTATCGGCTGTGTTGATCGCTGTCGGTTCGCTCTATGTGTCGCATGTACTGGTCGGTGATCTGTACAAGGAAGAGCAGGTGCGCATGGAGGTTTGGGCGGAGGCTATGCGAAACCTGCAAACGGCAGACGAACAGACCGATCTGTCTATGGCGCTGAAGGTGTTGAACGCCAATCACACCATCCCCGTGATGGTCGTAGGCAGGTTGGGAGAAATACAGACCTATCGCAACATCCGTGTGGCTGTCGGCGACAGCGTCGGCTCGCTATGTCGCCGATTGGAGGAGATGAAGCGGAGCGGCAACCACATTCTGCTCCGATTGAACGGCGACGACACACTTGTGGTCTATTACGACACCTCGTCAATGCTTACTCGCTTGGCGATTTACCCGTATATTCAGCTCACGGTGGTGCTGATATTTGTCGGGATAGCCCTCTACGGCTTGCTTAGCGCCAAGAGAGCCGAGCAGAACAAGGTGTGGGTGGGGCTATCGAAGGAGACGGCGCATCAACTGGGTACTCCCATCTCGTCGCTGATGGCATGGACGGAGCTGTTGCGCGTGCAGTATCCCGACGACCGCTTGTTGCCTGCCATGAACGAAGATGTGGAGCGGCTCCGGTTGATTGCTAACCGCTTTTCGCAGATAGGTTCCGTGCCCGAGTTGAAGGTGGTCGACTTGCGATTGCTTGTTACCCACTCGGTAGCGTATATTGCGCGACGCAGCTCGTCGAAGGTGGTCGTGAAGATCGAACTGCCTGATATATTACCGGTGGCACGTCTCAACGAATCGCTCTTTGAATGGGTGGTGGAGAATCTTTGTAAGAATGCCGTCGACGCTATGAATGGCGTGGGGTGTCTTACCATTCGCGTGGGGCAGACGGCACGTACTTGGCATCTGGATGTAGAGGATACGGGCAAGGGCATCGACCGGCGTCATTATCACGATGTCTTCAAACCCGGCTATACCACCAAGGAGCGCGGATGGGGGCTGGGCTTGTCGCTGGCACGGCGTATTATAGAGGTGTATCACTCCGGACGAATTTTTGTCTTACGTTCGGAGCTGGGACGGGGAACAACGTTTCGGGTGGAGTTGAAGAAGGGTCGTCAGGCTTAGTTGAGCATCAAACTCATATACGGCATTTCGTCGGCAAACAGCTTGGCAGTGAGTTGTGCGATGCTGTAAGGATCGTAAGATTCGTCGGTTGTCGCTTGTGGACTATATGTGCATTGCCCGTCTGCAAGGGTGTAGTAGCCGTCGTTGACAGGTAGTTGCAGGTCGGTGAGCGCAATGGATTGATGAACGGTGGGGTGAGTCGCGGCATACCGGCGCAGCAACAGCAACGGACGAATGATGCGTGCCATGCCCAGTGGGTAAGGATCGGTCTTAGCGGCGGACAGCGGCGGCGTCGTTACCTCCAGCGTGTCGACGTTTCGTTCGCAGCAGATAGCGGCAAGCAAGCGATTGGCCATCGAAGGCGTGTCGGCTATCAGTTCGTCGACACGCAGCGTGTGGGTGGCATGGTCGGTATATAGAATGGCAAGCGCACGAATCGTGGCGTAGTGGTCGGCAAGTGTAAACAGATAGCCATCGCTCACCGCCAGATCGGCAAGTATCACCTGAAAGTCCTCTTCCGAATGTTGTATGCAGCAGGGGCGCTGCATCAGCCGACTGTTCAGATATTGATAGACTGCCGGTTCGAAGCTCTGGTGGCGTTGCAACTTTTCGGAGGGGGCGCATTCTCCGTACCGATCATGCTCCTTCCGGTCGAATGTGTAACGATGAACATAGAATATCGGTGCATAGCCCATGCGGGCATAGTAATCGAACAACCACGGCTCGGCAGGGATCAGGGTGCTGAGAGGTGCCCCACGTATCCAAGTCTGCTGAAGAGCACGTTGCAGCAACCGGCGCATTATTCCTTGGTTGCGATAATCGGGGTGTGTACAGGCGCCCGAGATATACGATGTGTCGATGATGCCTCCGAAAGCGGTCATGGGGTAGTGCATCGTTTGTAGGGCGGCAACGACTTTGCGGTGTTGTATATGTGTGATATTATTCTCGTCGCTGTATCGTTTTTGAAAATACATGTCGACGAACTTGGGATTGTCGTTGAAGCAGATTGTCCATAGCTTGCGGGTTTGTGAGGCAATGTTATTATACATCGTTTGTTCTTTGATAGGTTGTTTTATATCAGTATAGCCATTCCTTTGTCGATCAGCGCTACCGGTTGATAGGAGAGCTTGGCTTTGCGCAGCCCTTCAATACCTAAATCTTCTTCCCGATTGAGATAGGTGTATTGTTCGGGTATGTGGGAAGCAAACTCTTTGTTGATCATGGCATACGCACCTTCGATGTGGGTATCGGCTTTCTCTACGTGTATGCCGAAGGTATTTCGGTTGATAGGTACACCGAAGGTGAATGCTACCATGTTACCGTCGACACGTAAGATGCCTCCCGAAAGCCCCAAAGCGTCGTAGTTGAAGAGGGCATATACCATGGCGCGCCGTTCAAATCCCATGCCTTGGTGTTCGTCGCAGTGGTTCTGCTTGCACCATTCGGCTTCGAGGTCGAGGCATTCGTGTATGAGATCAGAGGTGAGTGGGGCATAATCGTAGGGGTAGGTACGCATAAACTTGTTGACATGATTCCGCTTGGGCTGAAGCTTTTTGCCTGCCAGGGTGGCAAGGTCGGTGCGGAGATACAGATAGTCGGCAAAGTCGCGGTCGCCCTCAAAGCGGAACTGTCCGGGCATGATGCGTTCCAGCGTGGCGCTCATCTCTTGGCATAGTCCCATCAATCGGAGCGGTTCGCCTTCGCGGGCAGCATCGGCTTGCAGTGTGCGAAGCAGGTCGACGGTTACTTCTCTTTGTCCGACGGGATACATGTATGCCAGTTCGTTATCGGCTTTGAACTTGAGTATGAGGAATCCGTTGTATTCGGCAAACAAGGTGTTATACATAAACCTCCAGCTGCATAGGTTTGAGAACGACAGGTCGCAGTTTTGCCACGGGCTGTTAAACGTATAGGAGGTGATGAGTGCTTTGTATTCGGGCGCTACGTCGCGAAAGACGAGCGTGGGACAGGGTGATGAATTCGCTTGCATGTGATGTGGTCGACGTCTAACTGAATATGTAGGCTAAAAAGAACGGGTTGTTCAGAGCGCTCTGTCAACCCGTTATTCGTGTGTCTGGCTATGTACAGACTTCTGAAAGCATTACCAGTTTTCTTTCTTTACCTCGAAGTACGATTGTGCATGCAGACAAGCCGGACATACTTGGGGTGCTTCTTTGCCGGTAAAGATGAATCCGCAATTACGGCACTGCCATACTACTTCGCCTTCTTTGGCGAATACGCTGGCGTTTTCGATGTTCTTTACGAAAGCGAGATAACGCTCTTCATGTCCTTTTTCGGCTACGGAGATGTTGCGATACATGAGCGCGATCTCTTGAAATCCTTCTTTTTCGGCTACGTCGGCAAAGTGGGGGTAGTCGTGCGACCATTCGGAGTGTTCGCCGGCAGCAGCAGCTTGCAGGTTCTCCAAGGTGGTGCCGATCACTCCGGCGGGATAAGACGCCATGATTTCTACCATTCCGCCTTCCAGATACTTGAACATGCGTTCGGCGTGTTCTTTCTCCTGATCGGCTGTCTCCGTAAAGATGGCAGCGATTTGTTCGTAGCCTTCTTTCTTTGCTTTGCTTGCAAAGTAGGTGTAGCGCATACGTGCCTGTGACTCTCCTGCAAATGAGGTCAACAGATTCTTTTCTGTTTGAGTTCCTTTAATACTTTTTGCCATAAAATCAGATGTTATAGTTAGTGAATTACGAAAAAGCCCATTGAGGGCTTACTCGGTAATAATAATAATGCAAAAATAGTACTTTTGTTTGATGCGGGTACTATTTTCGTACTCTTTTTATCCTATTTTATACTCGTACTTCACTGCGTGAAGTTCGGTATTGGCTTTTTCTATTTTCTTTTTCAGTCCCTCCTTGTAGGCTGAAAAGGCGTCGGCAAGGGCGTTGTCGGTCAAGGCGAGTATCTGTACGGCGAGGATGGCTGCGTTCATGGCTCCGTTGATGGCCACGGTGGCAACGGGTATGCCCGGCGGCATTTGTACCATGGAGTACAAGGCGTCGATGCCGTCGAGTGTCGCTCCTTGAATGGGTACTCCGATGACAGGCAGTGTGGTGTTGGCGGCAATCACTCCGGGCAGTGCGGCTGCCATGCCGGCGCCGGCAATAATTACCCGGATGCCGCGCGCGCGTGCGTTGCAGGCGAAGTTCTCTACGGCTTCGGGGGTGCGATGGGCAGAGAGCGCATTCATCTCGAAGGGGATGTGCATTTCGTTGAGCAGGGCGGCTGCTTTCTCCATGACAGGGAGGTCGGAGGTGCTGCCCATGATGATACTTACGATGGGGGTCATTGTTTGGATAGGGGTGGCTATAAGCAATCAGGGGCGAACTTCTGTTCCGCCCCTGCGACTGCCGGTTGATTTAGATGTTGATAAGCTTTTTGTAGGCGGCAACGTCGAGCAATTCGTCGAAGTTGGCATCGGCTGCGGGCTTCATTTTGATGAGCCAACCTTCGCCATACGGGTCTTTGTTGACCCATTCGGGTTGCTCTTCGAGTGCCTGATTCTGTTCGATCACTTCTCCGGCTACCGGAAGGAAGAGGTCGGAGATGGTCTTTACTACTTCGATGGTTCCGAAGACTTCGTCGGCTTGCAGCGTTTCGCCAACGGTTGGGATGTCGACGAATACGATGTCTCCCAATTGCTCTTGTGCATAGTCGGTAATACCTACATAAGCGGTGTCTCCTTCCAAGCGAATCCATTCATGCTCCTTGGTGTACTTTACGTTCTCGGGTAAATTCATAACTTTCAGTTTTTTAAGTTTGCGAGTTCTTTGGTTATATTCGTTTTTCAACCTGGCGGGTAGTCATTGGGTCTACCCTAGCGGGTTGCGGTTGCAAAAGTACGAATTATTCCTCTTCGTCTTCTTCTGCAGACGTTTCTTTTTTCGCTTTGATAACGTGCAACTTCTCTCCGGCTGCTGCTCTTCGCCGGAGCGCTCGAGGGGTGTCACCGAAGGAATCTTTGCAGAAGTGTGCAAAGTGCGAGAGCGAATCGAATCCGTATCGTGCGCTGATGATGGATATGCGATGTCGGGTAAATTGCAGGTCGTTGAGGATGCCTTCCCGTTTCTTGTCGAGAATCCACTCGTATACAGGCATGCCATACATGTTTTTGAATAGGCGCCTGAAGGTGGTGGTGGTATATCCGCCCATGTGTGCGAACTCTTCTACGTTTTTAACCTTGTCGTAGTTCTGCATGACGAAGTAGTGGAAGCTTTCCGTATAGGTGCTGATGGGGTAGAAGAACATGCTGAGTTGTTGCATGGGATAATAACTGATGAGGAGATACATCAGTTCCTGACATTTCAGATCGATCAGTTTTCCGCAGGGTGAGATTTTTTCACTGAGGTAATTTACAATTCCCTTTAATTGGTAATCGAGTGCCGGACTGATGGTGAGCGGCACATAATTCACCGGCATGGAAGCTCGTTCGAGTACTTCGTGATATCTTTCTTCGCAGATCACGGGTGGTTCGGTGAACCAATACAAGACATACTTCACATCGGTTAGAGCCAATAATTCTCCTTTAGAGCCGATGGCTTGCAGGATGAATTGTCCGCTCTTTAGAGTTGTGCCCGGATACTCGTTGCTGTTGATGAGCAATTCTCCCTCTAAAAGGAAAACGATGCAGTTCTGTGAATACTTATCGGCTGCAAAATGTTGACCTTTAGGATATTGACGATACACCAAAACTCCCTCTTGTTGCTTAGGGCATAGGGCACAATTTGTTTGGCGTGAATAAAGGTTGTTTTTTGTCATTAAATATATATATTAAGTTAAGCTGGTTGGGACAAATATAAAACAAATAATTGTAATTCCTTGCTATTCACCCTCTATTTAGTGAAATATTCCTAAATCGAAGTGCTTGAATATTACATATAGTTGTATATCCGTTTGGATTTTATTGCTCTTTTAGTTCACGTAAGTTTAGCGGTCTGAAATCATTAGATAGAATAAACAAGTTAGAGGGTTGCTCTTTTTGTAAGCAGTTATTGCCTGGCAGCGGTTCACTCCTTCAGAATCTGACTATATGTTTGGGTATTGAGTATTTCCAGCGCTTCCTGTACGGAGTCGTCTATAGAGTTTATGATTTGGAAATACTCGTTCATATCCCACAGGTCGCGTGCGATAAGCGCTTTTAGCAGCGTTTTGAGTAGGGGCAGCGCTTTTTGGTATTGCTCTTTGTCGAATGGAATTTTGTCTGTGTCGGCAGCTTGTCGTAAGGAGGTTAATATTTCGTTGTCTATGTGGAAGTCGGTTTTGAATCGAGTAAACGTTTGATAGCGTGCTTTGAGTGCTTGCCGGTGTTGTTCGATGTACTTCATGGTGGTTCGTGTAATGATTCCGCGGCTGGATAGCTTTCGGTAATATCCGGTATATCGGGTGGTGTCGATAGGTACGAACCGGTCGGGCATGATGCCCCCTCCTGCATAGATGGTTCGCTTGAGTCTTTTGGTATAGCACTTCAGTGAGTCGGGGAAGTGAATGCTGTCGGCGTGCATCATTTCGCCGTGTTTGAACCGGTTGAGCAGGTCGGCTTCATAGAGTTGGTGGCTTTTTTCCTCGTCGTCCGAGGTGTATGGCTTTTGTATGCACCTTCCGGCAGGTGTGTAGTATCGTGCTACGGTGAGTCTGATCATCGACCCGTCGGGCAGGTCTATGGGGCGTTGCACAAGTCCTTTGCCAAAGGTGCGTCTTCCTACGACTACTCCTCTGTCCCAATCTTGTATAGCTCCGGTCACGATTTCGCTGGCAGATGCCGAGTATTCGTCTACGAGAACTACGAGGCGTCCGTTTCTGAACTGCCCGTTTCCCTGCGCTTTGAAATCTTGCCGGTTGGCGCGTCGTCCTTCGGTGTAGACTACGAGTTGGTTTTGTTCGAGGAATTGGTTTGCCAGATCGATGGCGGTGTTGAGGTATCCTCCTCCGTTGCCTTGCAGGTCGAGGATGAGTTGCGTCATGCCTTGTTTTTGCAGTTTTTTGAGTGCGGCGAGAAATTCGTCGGCAGTGGAGGCTCCGAATCGGCTGACGCGTATATATCCGGTATGGGGTTGTATGAGATACTCGGCATCAAGGCTTTTGATGGGTATTTTGTCGCGTTTAACGTTGAATTGTAAGGGTTTGTTGGTGCCTCGTCTCACCACGGTGAGTTTCACTTGGGTGCCTTTGGGTCCTCTGAGTCGGCTCATGATTTTCTCGGTCGACATTTTTACTCCGGCGATAGTGGTGTCGTTGACGGCTGTGATGCGGTCGCCTGCTACGATTCCGGCTTTTTCCGACGGTCCGTTGCTGACGGGTTGTATCACCATCAGTGTGTCTTCTATCATCTGAAACTGCACACCGATGCCTTCGAAGTTGCCTTGCAGGGGTTCGTTCATCTTTTTGACCTCTTCGGGTGTGCTGTAAGTAGAGTGGGGGTCGAGTTGTTCGAGCATGCCCCGTATGGCTTCTTCTACGAGTTTATTCTCGTCTACGGGGTCTACGTAGAGGTTGTTGATAGCAAACTCGGCTATTTGGAGCTTGCGTGTCTGTGAGTTGGACGAGGTACGTTGAGCTTGCAGCGGGCAGATGGCGTATATACCTATTATATATAGTGCGACGAATCTCTTCATGACTTTGTGGTGTTAGACGGCAAAGTTATCAGGATATTTGCCGTGAAATTTTTGATAGTATTGTTTGATTTGAGCCATGTCTTGTTCGGCATTGCCGGTGGGCCATATGGATCGGGTGGCTGTAATGGTTTTAGTGGCATAGTCTATGGCATATAGATAGATGGGTACTTGGGCTTGCAGCGCGATGTAGTAGAAGCCTTTTTTCCAGTCGGAGTTGGCTTTCCGGGTGGCTTCGGGTGTGATGGCGAGATGAAACTGCCTGCGTTGTCCGAAGATGGTTGCCATCTGCTCTACCATAGATGTTTTCCGGTCTCTGTTGACGGGTATTCCTCCGATGGCGCGGAATAGATACCCCATGGGGAAGAAAAACCACTCTTTCTTTATCATGAAGCAGGTTCGTCGTCCGATGGCATTGTAGAACACTTTGCCGTAGAACAGGTCCCAGTTGGAGGTGTGTGGCGCTACGCAAATCACACATTTGGGTATGTTGGGTAGGGTGACGTCAGTCTTCCAGCCCAACACCTTGTAATAGAGGAAGCGGTAGAATGCTTGTTTCATGCTTCTGTCTCTAGGGCCATTTGGTGAATCTCGGTCCAGATAGCAGCGCCTTGCGTGCTGAATTCGTCATGGAGTTTTTTGTAATAGAGCTTTACATTGCCCGGTTCGGTGTGGTTGATTCGGGTGATGAACTCGCTTTGGTAGCGGATAATCTGTTCGAGTATGTCCTCGGCAACTTCTTTGTCGATGTTCGGGGTGGTGATATACACTACGGTGCAGGCGTGCAAGAGGTAGCGCGTCTGTTGTTTTACCTGCTTTTTTAAGCTTCGTCTGTTTGCCATAATCTTTACGTTTGAGTTGATTAAGTAGATTTATTCACGGTAAAGATAAGTAGTTCTCAAAAAAAAAAGCGAAATTTGCGTCGTTTTTTTACATGCATAATATAACTAACATCTATAACAATGAGTAGTATGACAAAAAGTGCTTTACAAATTGCACGGGCTGCCTATCAGCCCAAGTTGCCTTCAGCGTTGCTGAATGGCGTTAAAACAACACTTGGCGCGACAACACAGTCGGTGGCTGATCAGGAAGAGATTCAAAAACTTTTTCCTAACACGTATGGAATGCCGTTGGTACGGTTTGAGGCTACCGATGAGGTAACTGCCTATCCGGCATTCAATGTAGGGGTTATCCTTTCGGGCGGTCAGGCCCCCGGCGGTCACAATGTGATTTCGGGTATCTTCGACGGCATCAAAAGGCTGAACAGCGATTGTCGTCTGTACGGCTTTATCTTGGGACCGGGCGGATTGATAGACCACAAGTACATGGAACTGACTTCGGACATCATCGATGAGTATCGCAATACCGGCGGATTCGACATGATTGGTTCGGGACGTACCAAACTCGAGACGGTAGAACAGTTCGAAAAGGGTTACGAAATTCTGAAAGAACTGGGCATCAAGGCGCTGGTGATTATTGGTGGCGACGATTCGAACACCAATGCCTGCGTGCTGGCAGAGTATTACGCTGCCAAGAATTACGGCATACAGGTGATCGGTTGTCCCAAGACGATCGACGGCGACCTGAAGAACGAGATGATCGAGACCTCTTTCGGCTTCGATACGGCTTGCAAACTCTACTCGGAGGTGATAGGCAATATTCAGCGCGACTGTAACTCGGCACGTAAGTATTGGCACTTCATCAAGCTGATGGGGCGTTCGGCGTCGCACATCGCGTTGGAGTGTGCTTTGCAGGTACAGCCCAACATCTGCTTGGTTTCCGAAGAGATTGAAGCGAAAGATATGTCGCTCGACGACGTGGTGACTTACATTGCACAGGCGGTGGCTGCGCGTGCCGTCGATGGTAATAACTTCGGAACGGTGCTCATCCCCGAAGGGTTGATTGAGTTTATTCCTGCTATGAAGCGATTGATCGCCGAGCTGAACGACCTCTTGGCTAAAAACGGTGAAGAGTTCTCACATATCAAGAAGTCGTATCAACGCGACTATATCACCAAGAAGCTGTCGGAAGAGAATGCGAAGCTCTATGCCAGCTTGCCCGAAGAGGTGGCACGTCAGCTTACGCTCGACCGCGACCCGCACGGCAATGTGCAGGTATCGCTCATCGAGACCGAGCAGTTGCTGGCAGAGATGGTAAGTCGCAAACTGACTGAGTGGAAGAAAGAAGGCAAGTTTACGGGTAAGTTTGCCACGCAGCATCACTTCTTCGGTTACGAAGGACGTTGTGCCGCACCGTCGAACTATGATGCCGACTATTGCTATTCGCTGGGCTATACGGCTGCCTTCCTGATTGCCGGTGGCAAGACCGGTTACATGTCGTCGGTGCGTAACACCACCGCTCCGGCTTCCGAATGGATAGCAGGGGGAGTGCCTATCACGATGATGATGAACATGGAACGTCGTCAGGGTAAGATGAAGCCGGTGATTCAGAAAGCATTGGTCGACCTGAATGGAGCGCCGTTCAAAACCTTCGTTGCGCAACGCGACGAGTGGGCGCGAAAAACCGACTATGTATATCCCGGTCCTATTCAATATTTCGGTCCGACGCAGGTGTGCGACCAGCCGACAAAGACGCTGCAATTGGAACAGGCAAAATAACTCAAAGGGAGATCTGCATGAGATGAAAGGGGGATAATTTTATAAAATCACGATTAAATTTGATGCGGTTCCCTTGAAAAAAGTCAGCAGAATGCTTGCGTATAAAATAAAAGCATTACATTTGCGCCCAAATTAAAAACAAATAGAAACAGAAAGCATGAACTTGTTTACTTTTGCATATCAATTCTTCTTTTACTTTTACTTTAGCCATCAAGTAGAGCGGGAGTTTGTATGTATCAAGTGACAGTGGTGCTTAAGAACAGAATCAAAGGAAACCAGCAATAAGGAAGAATCCCGCTCCATCAACGTATGGAACGGGATTTTTTCGTTCTTGCTCCTTAAGCAATTTAAGAAAGAGATGAAAACAGTAGCCATTCAAGGCACCTTAGGGTCGTATCACGACATTGCCGCCCATAACTATTTCGGTACAGAGGAGGCGATCACACTCCTGTGCTGCAACACCTTCGAAGAGGTCTTTTCTGCTGTGGATAAAGACAACCGTACCATCGGCATGCTCGCCATCGAAAACACCATTGCAGGCAGCTTGTTGCACAACTACGATTTGCTGCGCCAAAGCGGTACGCAGATCATCGGCGAATATAAACTGCGCATTTCGCACTGCTTTGTCTGTCTGCCCGACGAAGAGTGGAGCGACATTACCGATGTCAATTCGCATCCCATCGCCTTGATGCAATGTCGTGACTTTCTGGCTGCACACCCTTCGTGGAAGGTCGTTGAGACGGAAGATACCGCTCTCAGCGCCGAAATCATCAAGCAGAAAAAACTGCGGGGACATGCTGCCATCTGTTCGCGCGCAGCTGCCCAACGCTATGGCATGAAGGTGCTCCAAGAGGGTATCGAAACCAACAAACACAACTTCACCCGATTTCTCGTCGTTGCCGACCCGTGGCAGGTAGACGAACTGCACCGACAAACCGACCGTCGCATCAATAAAGCCAGCATCGTATTCACCCTGCCACACACCGAGGGTAGCTTGTCGCAAGTGCTCTCTATCTTGTCGTTCTATCGAATCAACCTCACCAAAATACAATCGCTGCCCATCATCGGAAGGGAGTGGGAGTATCAATTCTACGTCGATGTCGTGTTCGACAACCTGCTGCGCTACAAGCAGTCTGTGACTGCTATCACCCCGCTTACCAAGGAACTCAAAATATTAGGAGAATATGCAGATGGAAAATCAAACCTGTAACATACAGCCCGCTATCCGGCTGGCAGATGTGAGTGAGTACTACTTCTCGCGCAAGCTGAAAGAGGTGGCACAGATGAACGCCGCAGGCAAAGATGTGATCAGTCTCGGTGTAGGAAGCCCCGACATGCCTCCTTCGGACGATACCGTGCAAACGCTTTGCCGACAGACGCAACACAGCGAAGCGCACGGCTATCAACCCTACAACGGCATCGCCGCACTGCGCACCGCCTTTGCGCAGTGGTATCGGCGCTGGTATGGTGTAGCACTGAATCCCGACCGTGAGATACTGCCGCTTATCGGTTCGAAAGAGGGTATTCTACATGTCACATTGGCTTTTGTCAATCCCGGCGAACAGGTGTTGGTGCCTAATCCCGGTTATCCCACTTACACCTCGCTCAGCCGATTGCTGGGCGCTGATGTGGTGTATTACAATCTGCAGGAGACCAACGACTGGATGCCCGATCGTGCCGAGCTGGAACGCCTCGACACCGGTAAGGTAAAGCTGATGTGGGTGAACTATCCGCACATGCCCACCGGCGCCAACGCCACCCCCGAGCTGTATGAATGGTTGGTAGACTTCGCACGTCGGCGGGGCATCGTCATTGTCAACGACAATCCGTATAGTTTTATTTTGAACGACCGCCCGCTGAGCCTACTTTCCGTACCCGGCGCCCGCGATTGCTGCATCGAATTCAACTCGCTGAGCAAAAGCCACAATATGCCCGGATGGCGCGTCGGCATGTTGGCGTCGAACGCCAACTTTGTGAGCTGGATACTGAAGGTGAAAAGCAACATTGACAGTGGTATGTTCGGACCGCTCCAACAAGCTGCTGCCACGGCGCTCGCTGCCGAACGTTCGTGGTACGAAGGCAATAATGCCAATTACCGCCGTCGCCGCCAATGGGCAGGCGAAATCATGCAGGCGCTGGGCTGTACCTACGACGACCGCCAGACAGGCATGTTTCTTTGGGGACGCATTCCCGACCATTATTCCGATGTAGAGCAACTCACCGAGCGGGTCTTGTACGAAGCGCGGGTGTTCGTCGTGCCCGGATTTATCTTTGGAAGCAATGGAGCACGCTACATCCGTCTTTCACTCTGCTGTAAAGAGGATAGGTTGGCAGAGGCGTTACGAAGAATCACTCAACTTGCCACCCCCTCCTGAAGGGATCTCTCCTTACTTTTTAATTCTCAAATTTTATTTCTCATGGATATAGAATCAATCCTGCTTCCCGGTATAGAACCGAAGCGTCCCCTCGTCATTGCAGGTCCTTGCAGTGCCGAGACAGAAGAACAAGTGATGAACACTGCCACGATACTGGCAGACCGCGGCATCAAAATATTTCGTGCCGGCATC
Organism: Prevotellaceae bacterium; assembly: GCA_031262085.1. Classification (GTDB taxonomy): domain Bacteria; phylum Bacteroidota; class Bacteroidia; order Bacteroidales; family Bacteroidaceae; genus Bacteroides. Next base: position 10,913 of record JAISIN010000042.1, on the reverse strand, counting down.
TGGAAACCCCGCACCAAGCCGGGTGGATTTGAAGGTGTGGGCGTAGAAGGGCTTTCCTGGCTCAAACGCGTCAAACGCGAAACGGGTATGTATGTAGCTACCGAGGTTGCCACTGCCAAGCATGTATTCGAATGTCTCAAAGCCGGTATCGACCTCTTGTGGATAGGTGCACGCACCACCGCCAACCCCTTTGCCATGCAGGAGGTTGCCGACGCGTTGCAAGGTGTCGACATTCCCGTATTGGTGAAGAACCCTGTCAGTCCCGACCTCGAACTCTGGATCGGTGCGCTCGAACGCATTTATAATGCCGGCTTGCATCGCATTGCAGCGATTCATCGCGGATTCAGCTCGACCGACAAGAACATCTACCGCAACCTGCCGCAATGGCATATCCCTATCGAGTTACGCCGACGCATCCCCCATCTGCCCATCATCTGCGACCCCAGCCATATCGGTGGCAAACGCGAACTGATTGCCCCTATTTCGCAACAAGCGATGGACTTGGGGTTCGACGGATTGATCGTTGAATCGCATGTCGACCCCGACTGTGCGTGGAGCGACGCCTCGCAACAAATCACGCCCGATGTGCTGGACTACATCCTCAATCTGCTTGTCATTCGCAAAGAGACGCAGAGCACCGAGCCGCTGAGCCAACTGCGCAAGCAAATCGACGAGTGCGACAATCATCTGATGCAGGTGCTGGGCAAACGGATGCGCATCTCGCGCGAGATAGGTCTCTTCAAGAAAGAACACGATATGACCGTTCTGCAAACCGGACGTTACAACGAGATTCTGAAAAAACGCGGCGCTCAAGGTGTAGAGCTGGGGATGGATGCCGAGTTTATCAAGAAGGTATTCGAAGCCATACACGAAGAGAGTGTACGTCAACAGTTAATCTATTAACAAGCATGCCGATGAAAATTCTTATTCTTGGAGCCGGTAAGATGGGGTCCTTCTTTACCGATTTGCTGAGCTTTCAGCACGACACTGCCGTATACGACCTCCATCCGGAGCAACTGCGCTTTGTGTATAACACCCGCCGCTTCACCTCCACCGACGAGATCAAAGCGTTTGCTCCCGATTTGGTCATCAATGCCGTTACCGTGAAGTACACGCTGGATGCCTTCAGACAAGTGCTGCCCCTGCTGCCTAAAGAGTGCATCATCAGTGACATCGCCTCTGTCAAGACCGGGCTGAAGCAGTTCTATCAGGCAAGCGGGTTCCGCTTTGTGTCGTCGCACCCCATGTTTGGTCCCACCTTTGCCAGTCTCAGCAACCTGAGCAATGAGAATGCCATTATCATTACGGAGGGTGACCACTTGGGACGAATCTTCTTTAAAGATCTGTATCAGTCGCTGCGACTGAACATCTTCGAATATTCGTTCGACGAACACGACGACACGGTGGCTTACTCGCTCTCCATCCCGTTCGTATCGACCTTTGTCTTCGCCGCAGTCATGAAGCCGCAAGAGGCACCCGGTACTACCTTTAAAAAACACATGAATATAGCCAAAGGGTTGTTGGGTGAAGACGACTACTTGCTGCAAGAGATACTGTTCAATCCACGTACTCCGTCACAAGTCGAAAATATCCGGAAAGAGCTGAAGCAATTGCTGGAAATCATCGGCAACAAAGATGCCGAAGGGATGAGGAGCTATTTGCAGAAGATTCGGGAAAAAATAAAATAAGGCGCGGGCGGTTATTCCTGATAGTAAACCCGCTTCACCCGTGTAGAGATACTCGTCAGAATTTCGTAAGGAATGGTATCGAGAATGTGCGCCAGTTCCGTAACGGGCAATCGGTCGCCGAAGATCTCTACGCTATCGCCCTCTTTGCACGCTATATCCGTCACGTCGATCAGGCAAACATCCATGCAGATGTTTCCTACGTAGGGGGCGCGTTGACCGTTCACGATGCAATAAGCCCGACCGTTTCCCAAATGCCGGTTCAACCCGTCGGCATAGCCGATGGGGAGCGCCGCGATGCGCGAGTGGCGCGATAGATGTCCGTTGCGACTGTACCCTACCGTTTCTTCTGCCGCAACGTTGCGCAGTTGCAGAATGGTGGTCTTCAGGGTATTGACGTTGTGAAGCATCGTGTTGTCGGCAGGGTCGATGCCATACAGACCGATTCCCAGCCGCACCATGTCGAACTGCGCCTCGGGAAAGCGCTCGATGCCTGCCGAGTTGCACAGATGCCGCAATATTTTGTGCGGAAAAGCTTGCTGTAAAGTAGTCGATGCCTCGTCGAAGATCTGTATCTGTCGGCGGGTGAACGCATCAAACCGTGCTTCGTCGCTTCCTACCAGATGCGAAAAGACCGAACGGACAATCACCGCATTCTGTTCCTGCAACCGTTCGATCAGCCGGTGCATGTCGGCAACATCGAAGCCCAGCCGGTGCATGCCGGTATCTATCTTAATATGGACGGGCAGGTTGGTAACGCCCTCCTTTTCCGCAGCTTTTATAAGCGCTTCGAGCAGATAGAAGCTATACACTTCGGGTTCCAGATTGTATTCAAACATGGTGCGAAACGCCGTCAGCTCCGGATTCATGATGAGGATACCTGCCGTGATGCCAGCTTTTCGCAGCTCCATGCCCTCGTCGGCTACTGCCACTGCCAGATAGTCGGCACGATGCTCCTGCAAGGTCTTGGCAACCTCATACGAGCCTGCGCCGTATGCCGATGCCTTCACCATACAAATCATTTGGGTCGAGGGCTTCAGTATGCTGCGATAATGATTCAGGTTGGATATCATGGCGCCGAGGTTGACTTCCAGAATGGTTTCGTGCACCTTTTGCTCCAGTAGCTCCGTCAGGTTGTCGAACCCGAACCGTCGGGCGCCTTTGATCAATATAATCTCATCTTGGAATGTCAGTTCACCCACGGTGAGTGCGCGCATCAGTGCATCCGTATCGGGATAGAATCTCTTCTCCATCTCGAAGCGGGGGGCGCAGGAGGAGATCTCTTTTCCTACTCCGATGATACGTTCAATCTGTCGGCTACGCAGTAGCTGCCCCACCTTGCGATAGAGCGCTGCCGTATTCTGTCCGGTCTCCAGGATGTCCGACAAGATGAGGGTGCGGCGCAACGCTTTGGTTTGCGAGCGTCGTTCCAGAAAATCGAGTGCGATGTCTAACGAAGCCAAGTCCGAATTGTAGCTGTCGTTGATCAGCAGGCAACCGTTCCTGCCCTCTTTCACCTCCAGCCGCATGGCTACGGGTTCCAAGCGCTCCATGCGTTCGGTTATCAGGGCGGCAGGAAGCATCAGGTAGAGGCAAGCAGCGAGGCAGTTCAGTGAGTTCTCTATGGAGGCATCGTCGATGAAGGGGATGCGAAAACTGTTCTCCATCCCCAGATAGCGATAGGTGATGCGCGTATATTCTTCCTGCTTGTCTATCTTGCTGATGTAGAGCGGGCGTTCCATATCTTTTCGGCTCCATGCTATCTCGCGGGCTGGTATCAGCGACTTGGTGGCGCAATTGCTCACAAACTCGTCGTCACCATTGTATATCAGCACTTCGCACTCCTTGAATAGCGACAGCTTCTCCATACATTTCTCTTGCAGGGAGAAGAAGTTTTCCTGATGGGCGCCGCCGATATTGGTCAGTATGCCGATGGTGGGGCGGATGATGTTTTGCAGTGAACGCATCTCGCCGGGTTCGGAGATACCGGCTTCGAAGATGCCGAGGGCGGTCTGCTTGTTGAGTTGCCATACCGATAGCGGCACGCCGATTTGTGAATTGTACGAGCGTGGTGAGCGAACAATGATTCGGTCGGGGCTGAGCAGTTGATGCAACCACTCCTTTACAACGGTCTTGCCGTTGCTGCCGGTGATACCGATAACGGGTATCTGAAACTGTTCGCGGTGCAGCTCTGCCAGTTTTTGTAGCGCTTTTAGCGGGTTGGGAACGATGAGCAGATTGGCGCCTGTCAAGGTGGTGTCGGTCGATAATTGATCACGGGTAACTTGCTCTTCGGTAAGTACAAAGTTGCGTACACCACGCGCATAAAGGTCGGGGATATAGCGTGCCCCGTCGCTCCGTCGGGATGTGAGTGCAAAGAAAAGTGTCTCTTCCGGGAAACAGAGAGAACGGCTGTCGGTGAGCAGCCAACTGATGGTAGTCGGTGTGTCGCCTATGCGACGTGCTCCGATACGCTTTACAATAGATTCAATAGCGTACTGCATCACTCTCTATACCTCCTTGCGTTATTTTACGATTCGTCCCATTTTATACGTTCCTCTTCGTATCACCTGGCCGTTTTTGTCGGTTTCGACGAAGGCGCCGTCTTTCTTTCCCTGTTTGAAAGAGCCTTCGTAGCTGTTGCCGTCCTTGTCTGTCTGTATGCCTTTGCCCTCTTCCAGTCCGTTCACAAATTCGCCTTTATAGCGTATGCCGTCGGTCAGGATCAGTGTGCCTTGTCCGTTGAACTGGTTCGCTTTCCATTCGCCTTCGTAAGAATCACCCATGTTCCATCGGTACGTGCCGTAGCCGTCGCGTTGGTTGTCTTTCCAATCGCCGTTGTACACGGCTCCGTTGCTCCATGTAAATATGCCTTTTCCCTCTTGTGCTCCGTTTTTGAAGGCTCCTACATACTTATTGCCGTTGGCGTGATAGTATGTACCTTCTCCGGTACGTTCTCCCTGTAGGTATGTTCCTTCGTAGCGGTCGCCGGTGTGGAAATAGTAAGTACCTTGCCCGTGCTGCATGTCGTCTTTCCACTCTCCTACGTATTTGTCGCCGTTGGCATAGTCGAAGGTTCCTTGTCCGTCGCGTACGTCATTCTTCCATTCGCCTTTGTAGCTGCTTCCGTCGCTCCATACAAAGGTTCCTTGCCCTTCCTTCCGGTCGTTTTTCCATGTTCCGGTATACGATGATCCGTTCTTCCACGTATAGGTACCTTCTCCTTCGCGTTTGTTGTTTACCCAGTTGCCCTCGTAGGTATCGCCGGTATAGTAGTACATGGTTCCCCATCCGTGTTGGGTGTTTTGATACCACAATCCTTCGTATCGGTTGTTGTTGGCAAAGTAGTAGGTTCCTTGTCCGTGTTGTTGGTCTTGGAACCAATGTCCTTCGTATCGTTCGCCGTTATTGAGGGTGAATGTTCCGTATCCTTCCCGTCGTCCTTTCACATATTTGCCTTCGTAGATATCGCCGTTTTCATAAACGGTTTTGCCTGTCCCGTTGGGACGTCGTCCTTTCATTTCGCCGGTATATACCGAGCCGTCTTTAAGGGTACGTGTACTTATTTTAATATTGTCTTGTGCCGTAGAAGTTGTTATAGGCAGGAGCAGGAGTATGAAGAGTAAATATAGATATTTCATTTTTAACAGAATAAAGATTTCGACAAAAGTAAGCTATTTCTTTTTTATATAGTTATGCCGGTATGTGTTCTTATCATGTATTAACGCTTCTTCACAAGTAATTGAAGGTATCAAGTCTATTCTAATCGGTTGTCGGTAAGGTACTTTTCGGCTTTCCTCAAGTCTTCCGGCGTATCTATACCGATGGTTTCGAACGTTGTGATGCCTACTTTGATGGTGTATCCGTTTTCTAACCATCTTAGCTGTTCGAGCGATTCTGCCAGTTCCAGCGGCGACTGCGGCAAGGTGGTTATTGCTTTCAGTATTTCTGTGCGATAGGCATACAATCCGATATGTTTGTAATAGGTGTGGTGCAGCAGCCATTCCTGTTTGTCGGCATTGCGTTGGTAGGGTATAATGGAGCGGCTGAAGTAGAGGGCATGCATCTGTTTGTCGACCACCACTTTGGGTGAGTTGACATTGACCAACGCTTCGAACCCGTTGTCGGCAGTGAAGGGTTTGACGAGGGTTGCTATTTGGGTCGATGTGTCGTCAAAGCAGGCTTTTACGGCTTGCAATTGCGATACGTGTATGAAGGGTTCGTCTCCTTGTATGTTGATCACCACATCGAAGTTGCCGCCTGCCTTCACGCAAGCTTCGTAGCAGCGGTCGGTGCCGCTTTGGTGTTGGGTTGAGGTCATGATGGCTTTTCCTCCGAAAGCCTCTACCGCTTGCCCGATGCGTTCGTCGTCGGTGGCTACGTACACGTCGTCAAGGTTGCCCGCTACCTGTTCGTACACCCGCTGTATGACACTTTTTCCCGCCAGCATGGCAAGTGGCTTGGCAGGGAATCGGGTCGAAGCATAGCGGGCGGGGATGATGCCTAAGAATCTCATGAGGCTCCATTTTTAATTAAAGAAGTCGTCCAGACCGCTTCCGCTTCCTGTGTCGGTCTCTGTTTCGGAGGCTGTTCGCTGTTCGGTCGTGCTATCTTCCCGGCATGGGTCGTAGCCTTCGGGCAGTTGGAAGGTGTCGTTCTCGTCGTATCCCAAGGTTTTGTCGGCATAGACTTTATTCATGTAGTTTGCCCATATCGGCAGCGCCATGGCTGCTCCTTGTCCGTAGGTCATGCCGTCGAAGTGTATTTCGCGTTCGTCTCCTCCTACCCAGCAGCCCGATACCAATGAGGGTGTAAACCCGATGAACCAACCGTCGGAGTTGTCGTTGGTGGTGCCGGTCTTTCCGCCCATGTCGGCTTTAAATCCCAAGCGGCGTACCCGTCCGCCGGTACCTTCGTTGATGACGGCGCGTAGCATGACCAGCATCTTGTTGGCGCTCGAAGCGCTGATTACCTCTTCCATCTCGGGGGCGAAATTTGCCAGTACGTTGCCGTCGTTGTCTTCGATGCGGGTCACGAAGAGGGGAGCTACGCGTATGCCCTTGTTGGGGAAAGCTGTATAGGCGCTAACCATTTCGCCGACCGATATTTCGCAGGCGCCGAGGCTGAGTGCAACGACCGGCGGTATGTCGCGGTTGCGCACGCCGAAGGTGTGTATCAGTCGTACCAGCGAGTAGGGGTTGAGTTTGCTCATCAGGTATGCCGAGATCCAGTTATCCGATTTCGACAGCGCCCATTTCAGGGTTACCATTTCGCCGTAGCGCTCTTTGACCGTATTGGCAGGTGTCCATGGCTCGCCGGCTTCGGTGATCAGGGTGTACGACACATGCTGGGCCTCGTCGCAGGGCGAGAATCCGTTCTCCATGGCCAGTGTGTATAGGAAGGGTTTGATGGTGGAGCCTACTTGCCGTCGTCCCATCATTGCCATGTCGTATTGGAAGTGGGTGATGTCGGGACCGCCCACATAAGCTTTCACAGAACCGTTGTGCGGGTCCATCGACATGAAACCGGCGCGTAGGAAATATTTGTAGTATCGAATAGAATCCATGGGGGTCATGAGGGTATCTTTGTCGCCGTTCCACGTGAATACCGTCATCTCTTCGGGGGTGTTGAAGGCTTTGACGATCTCCTCGTGTGTGGCTCCGGCGCTCATCATGACGTTGTATCGTCCCGACTGTCGCATGGCTCGTTTGAGTGCAGCATCGATCACCTCCTGTTTGGTGTCGTTAGAGTAAGGCGCCTTTTTTCGTCCTTTCTTCTCTTTGAAGAAATGTGTCTGCAGCTCTTTGAGGTGCTCTTTCACCGCCTCTTCGGCATACTTCTGCATGCGCGAGTCTATGGTGGTATATATTTTCAGTCCGTCGGTGTACAGATTGTATTTGGAGCCATCTTTTTTGCGGTTCTTTTCGCACCATCCAAACAGCGGGTTGTGTATCCAGTCGAGCGAATCTTCGTAGTATTTTTGCATTTGCCAGCCGCGATAGTTGCTTCGTTTAGGTTCTGATGCGTTCAGTACCCCCCTCAGATATTCTCTGAAATAGGTGGCTTCTCCCTCTTTGTGGTCTGCCCGGGTATATTTCAGTGTCAATGGCAGCGCTTTGAGCGAATCACATTCGTTTTGCGTGAGGTAGCCGGCTTTTTGCATTTGGTCGAGTACCACGTTGCGTCGTCCGCGTACCCGCGCGTTGCGTCGCAACGGATTGTAAAAGGATGGGTTTTTGCACATGCCTATCAGCATAGCCGCTTCTTCGGTTTTCAGCTCTTTGGGTTCGCAACCGAAATAGGTACGGGCAGCGGTTTTTATCCCGACGGCATTATTCAGGAAATCGAACTTGTTCAGGTACATGGTCAGAATCTCTTCCTTGGTATAGAGTCGCTCAAGCTTGACGGCGATGACCCATTCTATCGGCTTCTGAAGCAGTCGGTCTGTGAGATTGTCGACCGACGGTGAATAGAGCTGTTTGGCTAATTGTTGGGAGATGGTGCTTCCTCCGCCTGCCTCTTCTTGAAAGAGCAGTCCGCGCTTGACCACGGCGCGCAGCAATGCAATGGCGTCGATGCCCGAATGGTTGGCAAAGCGAACATCTTCTGTGGCGACCAATGCGTTGATGATGTTGGTGGGTAGCTCGTTGTAGCTCACATACAGGCGGTTCTCCTTACTGAAAGAGTAAGTGCCCAATACTTGATCGTCTGCCGAAAGTATCTGAGTGGCAAATTTGTAGTTGGGATTTTCCATGTTCTCTATCGGTGGCATGTAACCTATCCAGCCTTTAGTGATGGAGTAGAATAAAATGAAGCCTGCCCCCACAACCAGCGCGAGCAGTGCCCATAGAATTTTGATAATAGTCTTTCTCATCATTGGTAATGCGATACTATACACAGCACATTTAGCGTGGCAAAGATAGGCAAATTGCCCTATATACCTGCAAAGAGCCTGTTAATTTTTCCCTATTTTACTTTTGTAGTTCAAAAACATCTTATACCTTTGCAGCGATTTTGAAAGAATATGATACGCGGCAGTAGCTCAGTTGGTAGAGCATCAGCTTCCCAAGCTGAGGGTCGCGAGTTCGAGCCTCGTTTGCCGCTCATGTTTCTTTTTCCGCTCTCTCGTAAGCCTCTACGATGCGTGTAACTAATTGATGGCGTACAATATCTTTCTTGTTCAGCTCAATAAAGCTGATTCCCTTTACTCCTTTCAGTATATGTAGCGATTGTACCAGTCCCGACACTTCCGTGCGCGGCAGGTCTATCTGGGTGATGTCGCCGGTGACAATCATCTTGGTGTTCATTCCCATACGGGTAAGAAACATTTTGATTTGCTGGCGGGTGGTGTTTTGTGCTTCGTCCAGAATGACGACGGCGTCGTTCAGCGTGCGTCCCCGCATGAAAGCCAGCGGAGCTATCTGAATGATGTTCAGCTCCATGTACTCTTTCAGCTTGGCGGCGGGAATCATGTCTTGCAGCGCATCGTAAAGGGGTTGCAGGTAGGGGTCGATCTTCTCTTTCATGTCGCCGGGCAAGAATCCCAACTTTTCTCCGGCTTCGACGGCGGGTCGGCTCAGGATGATTTTTTTGATCTCCTTATTTTTCAGTGCGCGCACTGCCAGCGCGATGGCTGTATAGGTTTTGCCCGAACCTGCCGGACCGATGGCAAACACCAAGTCGTTTTTGGCAAAGGCATCGACTAATTTCTGCTGGTTCTCGCTTCGCGGGATGATGGGCTTGCCGGTCACGCTGAATACAATCACGTTGGCCGTCCGTCCGGCTTGCGGGGCGTTTCCTTTGATGATTTCTATGATCGCCTCCTCTTTGAGCGAATTGTATTCGGCGCAATACTTTTCTAATTTGATGATGTTTTCCTCGAAGGCGCTCATCTCTTCTTCGTCGCCCAATACTTTAATGATGTTGCCGCGCGCCACGATGCGCAGCTTGGGGTAGAGCGCCTTGATGAGTTGTATGTTGGCATTGTTCACTCCGTAGAAAATCACGGGATCTACCTCTTCGAGCACAATCAGTTTTTCTATCATACGATGAAGTTTAGACAATATACCTCTACTTAATAAAAAAAGCTACCTCCTGGCAGCTTCTTTATCCTTTCAGAAGTGGCGGTTTATGCTTTCACTCCGTTGTATTCGTCGGACACCGTCAACTTTTTGCGACCTTTGGCGCGACGGGCAGCCAATACGCGGCGACCGTTGGCAGTAGCCATTCTTTCACGGAACCCGTGTTTGTTCTTTCTCTTTCTGTTAGAGGGTTGAAATGTTCTTTTCATTACTATATATTGTTTTTCGTTATTATTCCGGCATATCGGGCTGCAAAAGTAGAGACTTTTTATGAATATACCAAAAGAAGCCTCTTTTTATCACGAAAGTTTTTGTGGTTTTTGGCTATTTACACTACTTTTGTCGCTTGATTCTCGAAGGAATAGAAAAGAATTATCAATTATATAAAGATTATAAGTATGATTAATGCTCAAGACATTAAAATCGGAACTTGTATCCGAATGGACGGCAAACTCTATTTTTGTATCGACTTCCTGCATGTGAAGCCGGGAAAAGGTAATACGTTTATGCGCACCAAGTTGAAAGACGTGGTGAACGGGTATGTGATTGAACGTCGCTTTAATATTGGTGAAAAACTGGAAGATGTGCGCGTAGAGCGTCGCCCCTATCAATATTTGTATAAAGAAGGTGACGATTATATCTTCATGAACCAAGAGACGTTCGACCAGCACCCCATTGCACACGACCTGATTAACGGCGTCGACTTCCTGTTGGAAGGCATGACGCTGGAGGTGGTGTCGGATGCCTCGACCGAAACGGTGCTGTATGCCGATATGCCTGTCAAGGTGCAGATGAAGGTCACCTATACCGAACCCGGGATGAAGGGCGACACAGCTACCAACACGCTCAAGCCGGCTACGGTCGAGTCGGGCGCTACCGTGAGGGTTCCTTTATTTATCAGCGAAGGGGAAATGATCGAAATAGATACGCGTGACGGTTCGTATGTAAGCCGCGTGAAGGGCTAACCCTTCGATATGTCCTTATCAATTTCAGGGCAACCGCATCAAATTTGATGCGGTTGCCCTGCTTCTTTTGGAAGAAAGTCGGCGGTTTATGGAGAAAAATTGTATATTTGTGCCGTCATCAAAATGTACTCAAATGAAAGATGAATATATCAGGTTTGATTGGGCGATGAAGCGCCTACTCC
>JAISIN010000129.1 GCA_031262085.1 Prevotellaceae bacterium | reverse complement strand
AAATTATATATGTATATGTGTATATAAGCACTATAGTATCATATTCTTCTCGCACGAAAATATATAAGTTTATAAAACACTTACTCGCCTTACTCGCCTTACTCGCCTTACTCGCCTTTTCACTCCCAAGACACTCTTCCAACAGGTTAGATATCAAAGGGAAATCCGGCTCACTTCAAAGGGAGATCTGCATCAGATGAAAGGGAGTTTTGCCTCACTTCAAAGGGAGTTTTGCCACATATCAAAGGGAGTTTTGCCACATATCAAAGGGAGATAATTTTGCCCGTCTGTCAGTCAGTGATTCTATCTCCAGAAGATTGAAGCGTGTGAGCGGCTCTACGCAGTAGTGTATATCGGGCTGTATGGGTCTCGCCGTATTGAAGAATTTGGAATTTTGTACTGCTGTTGTCATATCGCTCTATCTATTCATTAATTAATTCTGCAAAGATAGAGACATTTTCTTTCTATTATCTACCTTTGCACCATCTTAACATCAATGAACATTACAATGAAATCAATCAAAGAGTTGTATCGTATCGGAACCGGACCGTCGAGCAGCCATACCATGGCACCTCGCAAAGCTGCCGAACAGTTCTTGCAAAGGCATTCGGATGCCGCTGCTTTTCGAGTAAACCTTTATGGCAGTTTGGCCGCTACCGGTAAAGGGCACATGACCGATGTTGCCATTATCGATGTGCTGCAACCCATTGCTCCGGTCGACATTGTGTGGGAACCGAAAGTGTTTCTCCCCTTCCATCCCAACGGGATGAAATTTACCTCGTTCAATAAGCAGGGCGAAGAGACCGACAATTGGACGGTGTTCAGCGTAGGCGGAGGCGCTTTGGCAGAAGAGGGCGCATCGACGCTTGAGTCGCCCGACCGGTACGACATGAACAAGATGACCGACATACTGCTGTGGTGCGAACGCACCGGAAAGAGTTATTGGGAGTATGTGCAGCAGTGCGAAGAGAGTGATGTGTGGGACTACCTGAACGAGATATGGAAAACTATGCAAGCCGCCGTGAAGCGCGGGCTGGAGCAGGAGGGCGTATTGCCCGGTCCGCTCAACCTGCGTCGCAAAGCCTCGACCTATTTCATCCGTGCCAGCGGATACAAACAGTCGCTGCAATCGCGCGGATTGGTGTTTGCCTATGCCTTGGCGGTGAGCGAAGAGAATGCCTCGGGAGGCGTCATTGCCACTGCCCCTACCTGCGGCTCGTGCGGCGTCATGCCGGCAGTGCTCTATCACTTGCAGAAAAGTCGTGAATTTAGTGATATGCGTATCTTGCGCGCGCTGGCTACCGCCGGACTGGTCGGGAACATCGTAAAAGCCAACGCCTCCATTTCGGGAGCCGAAGTGGGCTGTCAAGGTGAAGTAGGGGTGGCATGCGCCATGGCATCGGCTGCATCCAACCAACTGTTCGGAGGAAGTCCGGCGCAGATAGAATATGCTGCCGAGATGGGACTTGAACATCACTTGGGCATGACTTGCGATCCGGTGTGCGGGCTGGTACAGATTCCCTGCATCGAACGCAACGCCTACGCGGCAGCACGGGCGCTCGATGCGAACATTTACGCATCGTTTACCGACGGAACGCATCGGGTATCGTTCGACAGGGTAGTCGTTGCCATGAAAGAAACCGGTAAGGATTTGCCTTCGCTTTATAAAGAGACCGGCGAAGGAGGATTGGCTAAAGATTATCAACAAATGGAGCTTCCCCCCGAAACATCGGTTAATTTGAATCAATTCACCTATAAATAAGGTTAATGGCTTAGGTTGCCTTAACGAGGTGTGTTAATTTTGTAACATGAAAAGGTCAACTATCTGGATATTAGGCGTCGTTATGGGCTTCGCTTTTCTTGGATTGCTGTTTCTACAAATCAGATATATCGAAGAAATGGTGAAGATGCGCAACGAACAATTCGATGAATCGGTGAAGCGTGCCTTGATGGCTGCTTCGAAAGATGTGGAGTCGGCGGAAGTAGAACGCTGGCTGCGCGAAGATGTTACCGAAGCCGAAAAACGGGCATGGGAACAGAGTGAACAAAGACGAGAGGGTGGACAGATCAGCACGCAACGCTTCTCCATCAAAACACCCGACGGCACGGAATCGTCGGTCGAACTGAAAATGTTTGGAAACGGACAACCTCCCCAGTTGCCGCGAGCCATGATTTCGCGCAAACATGGCACCAAAACCATTCCACAAACGTCGCGCTCGATCGCCGACGCTATTCGCAACCGCTATATCTACAACCGGGCACTGCTCGACGAAGTGGCGTGGCAGATGGTCTATCATGCCAGTAACCGCCCCATTGAAGAACGAATCAACTTTAAAAAGCTCGACCAATACCTCAAATCGGGCTTGTTGGACAACGGCATCACATTGGGATTTCACTTCCGCGTAATCAGCAGCAACGGACGCGAAGTGTATCGTTGCCCCGATTATAGCGATGTAGGCAGCGAAAGTACTTACTCGCAACCGTTGTTCCTGAACGATCCACCGGCACGAATGAGCACCGTGAAGATACATTTTCCCGGAAAGCGCGATTATATTTTCGATTCCATAAACTTTATGGTACCTTCGATGGTTTTTACATTCGTATTGCTGCTCACGTTTGTATTTACAATCTACATCATCTTCAGACAGAAAAAGCTGACAGAGATGAAGAACGACTTTATCAACAATATGACACACGAGTTTAAAACACCCATATCGACCATCTCACTGGCTGCACAGATGCTGAAAGATCCGGCAGTCGGCAAGTCGCCTACCATGTTTCAGCACATATCAACCGTTATCAATGACGAAACCAAGCGGTTGAGGTTCCAAGTAGAGAAGGTCTTGCAGATGTCAATGTTCGACCGCAAACAAGTGTCGCTGAAGATGAAAGAGATAGATGTAAACGAAATGATTCAGGGCGTTATCAACACCTTCAACCTCAAAGTAGAGCAGTTCGGAGGATGTATTGAAGCCGACCTGAAGGCTGCCGATTCTACTATTTTTGCCGATGAAATGCACATCACCAATGTCATATTCAACCTGATGGACAACGCAGTGAAATACAAACGCGAAGAGGTGGCGCTGAAACTGAAAGTGCGTACATGGAACGAATCGGGGAAACTGATGATTTCGCTGCAAGACAATGGCGTAGGAATCAAAAAGGAAGACCTGAAGAAAATATTCGACCGCTTCTACCGCGTACATACCGGAAACGTACACGACGTGAAAGGATTTGGGCTGGGGTTGTCGTATGTCAAGAAGATTATCACCGACCATAAAGGAAGCATCCGGGCGGAAAGTGAAGTCAACGTAGGAACAAAATTTATTATCATATTACCCTTACTTAAAAAATGAAATAATTATGGAAGAGAAATTGCGCATTTTGCTATGCGAGGATGATGAGAATCTTGGCATGTTGCTGAAAGAATACCTCTTGGCTAAAGGATATACTGCCGAGCTGTTTACCGACGGAGAAGCCGGATATAAGGCTTTCTTGAAGAATAAATACGACTTGGGCGTATTCGATATTATGATGCCCAAAAAAGACGGAATGGAGCTGGCTACCGAAGTACGGGCTGTGAATGTCGACTTCCCCATCATCTTTCTGACTGCACTCAATCAGAACGAAGATGTAACCAAAGGCTTCAAACTGGGCGCCGACGATTATATTACCAAGCCGTTCAGCATGGAAGTGCTCACGCTGCGTATCGAAGCCATCTTGCGACGGGTACGCGGCAAGAAGAATAAGGAAAGCAATATGTATAAGATAGGTATGTTTACCTTCGATACACAAAAGCAAATCCTTTCAAGTCCTGTCACAGGACAGACCAAACTCACAACCAAAGAGTCGGAACTGCTGAGCCTGCTCTGCTCGCACGCCAATGAGATCTTGCAGCGCGACTTCGCGTTGAAAACCATCTGGATCGACGATAACTACTTCAACGCACGAAGTATGGATGTCTATATCACCAAGCTCCGCAAGCATCTCAAGGAAGATCCCGCTATCGAAATCATCAATATACATGGCAAAGGGTATAAACTCATTACGCCCAACGACACGGAAGCATAAGCCATCTTTCTTTGACTACACCGTAAAAAAGGCGGCTACCACAAAGGTAACCGCCTTTTCTATGCGTTAGTGCGCTCTGACTTACAGTTAGTCTGCCAACTTCTTGTTGAGCACAATATAACTGATTAACCCCAGCACCATCAACAATATCGATGTGCCCAACAGGGTGTTGTTGTTTAAATCACCTGTGAAGGAGCATACGACCAATATGATAACCCCTGCCAGGATCAATAATAAACCCAGATTTTTCAATAAACCTTTCATGTGTGTATTTTTTTAGTTATTATATTCCTTGTTTATCTGTTACTGCATTCTTGCCGACAAAGGAACGCAAAATATTTAATAGACGAAAGATTTTCAAGCAAAAAAAATATTAATCCAAATAAAAATTCTACCTTTGCCCCCGCATTTTTAGAAACGAATTATTTATTCATTAATTAAACACGTATGAACCAATACGAAACCGTTTTCATTTTGACTCCCGTTTTGTCTGATGTGCAGATGAAGGAAGCGGTAGACA
>JAISIN010000093.1 GCA_031262085.1 Prevotellaceae bacterium | reverse complement strand
GCTTGGAACCGCCTCGACATCATCTACGAGGAGACCGAAGCACTGTTCAAACACAGCAAAGCCTCGCGCGAGATCTGCGAACTGCGAAACATGATCAACGTGGGGTATCTCATCACCCGTCAGGCAATGGAGCGGAAAGAGAGCCGCGGGTTGCACTATACCATCGACTATCCGCACGTACAGGCGGCGCAGGAATAATCATTTTGCTGAAGTAAGGAATATTATTCTATCATATTGGTTTGTTATTCGCTCTTTATATGTACTTTTGCCGCCTCTTGCTTCAAATAAGCACCATAAATTATCAAACAAAACCAACAAAAGAACAAAGAGTTATGAATGCACAACAAGTACTGGAGAATCTCCAGAGACGGTTCCCGAATGAACCGGAGTACCACCAAGCTGTAGAAGAAGTACTCTCTACCATCGAAGAAGAGTACAACAAGCATCCGGAATTTGAAAAAGCAAACCTGATTGAGCGGCTCTGCATCCCCGACCGGGTGTATCAGTTTAGAGTAAACTGGATGGACGACAAGGGAAATATCCGTACCAACATGGGCTATCGCATCCAACACAACAATGCCATCGGCCCATACAAAGGGGGCCTTCGTTTTCATTCCTCTGTCAATCTTTCTATCCTGAAGTTCTTGGCATTTGAACAGACATTCAAGAACTCGCTGACCACACTGCCGATGGGTGGTGCCAAAGGGGGTTCCGACTTCTCGCCACGCGGCAAGTCGAGCGCGGAAGTGATGCGCTTCTGCCAAGCGTTCATGCTGGAGCTGTGGCGCCACATCGGCCCGGACAGAGATGTACCGGCCGGCGACATCGGCGTAGGCGGACGCGAGATAGGCTACTTGTACGGCACGTACAAGAAACTGACGCACGAATTTAGCGGCATCCTCACCGGCAAAGGGCTGGAATACGGAGGGTCGCTCATTCGCCCCGAAGCTACGGGCTACGGCAACATCTATTTCCTGATGGAGATGCTGAAGACAAAGGGCACCGACCTGAAAGGGAAGACTTGCTTGGTGTCGGGTTCGGGCAACGTGGCACAGTACACCATAGAAAAGGTGATAGAACTGGGCGGAAAGGTGGTGACCTGTTCCGACTCCGACGGCTACATCTACGACCCCGACGGCATAGACCGCGCAAAGCTGGATTACATCATGGAACTGAAGAACCTGTATCGCGGACGCATCCGCGAATATGCCGAGCAATACGGTTGCAAGTATGTGGAAGGTGCCCGCCCGTGGGGCGAGAAAGGCGACATTGCCCTGCCGTCGGCCACGCAGAACGAGATTAACGAAGCAGATGCGAAACAGTTGATAGCCAATGGCGTAATGGCGGTTTCCGAAGGAGCGAACATGCCTTCTACGCCCGAAGCCATCCAAGTGTTCCAGCAAGCCAAGATACTTTATGCGCCGGGTAAAGCAGCCAATGCGGGCGGTGTTTCCGTATCGGGGCTGGAGATGACACAGAACTCCATCCGCCTGAGCTGGACGATGGCCGAAGTGGACGAGAAGCTGAAGAGCATCATGAAAAGCATCCACGAGGCGTGCGTGAAGTACGGCACGGAGTCCGACGGCTACGTGAACTACGTGCGAGGAGCCAACGTGGCGGGCTTCATGAAAGTGGCCAAGGCCATGATGGCGCAAGGCACCATCTAACAGCACAGCAAGCAAAATGTACCTTATTAGAATATACCATCGAAAATAAAGCTGTATTTATGTAATTATTCCAAGTAAATTATACAACTTTGCACCCGCCGATGAGAGTGTGCCAAAATGACGTGCTCTCATCGGCATTAAAAAACCAAAATGCGTAAGTTGCCATGAAACTTGGAAATGCCATACACCTATTAGCTGTAACGCTCTTATTATGCTCGTGCGCCGCACCTAAAATCGCCTATTTCCAAGACATGCAACAGGGCGAGGCAAAACAAGTATTAAACAACATTGATATTCGTGTTCGCCCGGAAGACAAAATTTCGATATTGGTCAATAGTAAGGACCAGTTATTGATGGGTTTGTTCAACCTTCCGATTGTATCCAGACAGGTAAACTCCTCCGCTTCAACTTTTTCTCAAAGCCAAGGCATATCCGGGTATACGGTGAACAAGAAAGGTGACATCGATTTCCCGGTGTTGGGTGAAGTTCATGTAGAGGGGATGACGCGGGAAGAGATAGCGGCACACATAAAAGAGAAGTTGATTACCGGGAATTTAGTCAAAGACCCTGTGGTTACGGTCGAATTCATGAACTTGACCGTATCCGTCTTGGGCGAAGTAGCCAATCCCGGACGTATCAATATAAACAAGGATAAACTGACCCTTTTGGACGCCCTTAGTATGGCCGGAGACCTCACGGTGTATGGCAAACGAGACAACGTGTTGGTACTGCGTGAGGAAAATGGGAAGAAGGTTCACTACAAGGTCAATCTGAATTCCGGCAATGACCTCTATGCCTCCCCCGTCTACTATCTGCAAC
The DNA here is from genome assembly GCA_031262085.1 of Prevotellaceae bacterium. Classification (GTDB taxonomy): domain Bacteria; phylum Bacteroidota; class Bacteroidia; order Bacteroidales; family Bacteroidaceae; genus Bacteroides. The sequence goes on along the minus strand of JAISIN010000093.1, from coordinate 4,084 downwards.
AGGACGATGTCGTATATGTCGAACCCAATTCTGTCAGAGCAAGGCAATCGACCGTGAATGGCAACAACGTGCGGTCCACTTCTTTTTGGTTCTCGTTGGCATCCCTGCTTACCACCATCACCGTACTGATTGTAAAATAAGAAAGCACACATATGGCAATAAATCAAAATCATACGGAACAAGAACAGACAGGTGACGTTGTTTGGATACAGGACTTGCTGTACCTGTGCCTCACAAAATGGGAGTGGTTTGTCCTTTCATTGACAATAACGCTCGGCATAGCTGTCGTTTATATCTTACGCACGCCACAGGTTTATACCCGCACGACCTCGGTGTTAATCAAAGAAGACTCGAAAGGGAAGTCCGTCTCTTCTCATATGGACGATTTCTCCGACCTTGGCTTATTTCAGACGGGAACGAATGTCAACAACGAACTTATCGCTTTCAAATCACCGGCCACTATGACCGAGGTGGTGAAACGCTTACATCTATACATGAATTATGCTTTCCCGGGAAAGTTTCATAGAGAAGTGGCTTATGGCCAAACGCTGCCTGTCAATGCTTTCATCAATGATTTTCCTGAAAATGAATTGGCCGACTTCACCTTGCAAATTCATTCGGACAGCACTGTATATCTCGCAGATTTTGTTCGTAACGGAGAAGAATTGGAAGCCAAGGATGTCAAAGGACGATTGGGAGTCCCCGTTACGACCCCGTTAGGTGAAATAAGGATAGAACCTACGGTTTATTTTGAAAGTGGAAAAGAGTACACGTTATATGTCTCTCGCCACAGTATCCGGGATATGGTCAATGCGTATTCGGGAAACCTATCCGTAGCATTGAATGGCAAAGAGTCTTCAGTGATAGACCTTTCATTCAAAGATTATTCTACTCAGCGGGCAGAAGAGGTTCTCAGTGCACTTATTTCCGTATATAATGAAAGCTGGATTAGAGACAAAAATCAAATAGCCATCAGCACCTCGATGTTCATCAACGAGCGTTTGGGCGTGATAGAACAGGAGTTGGGCCATGTCGACGAGGACATCTCTGCCTACAAGAGTGAAAACCTGTTGCCCGACGTGCAAGCCGCATCAAGCATATACATGACGCAGAGCAATCAGACGAATGCGCAGATTTTGGCTTTGAACAACCAACTCTACATGACCCGTTACATTCGGAACTACTTGGCCAACGATGCCAACCGCGCACAGCTGCTGCCATCCAACTCCGGCATCGAGAGCGCGAACATCGAGTCGCAGATTGCGGAATACAACCGGCAATTGTTGCAACGCAACAGCTTGGCTGCAAACAGCAGTACGGAAAATCCGCTGGTGGTGGATATGGATCAGGCTTTGAGCGCCATGAGCCAAGCCATCATCCAGTCCATCGACAACCAGATGGTGACCTTGAATGCACAGATTCAAAGCCTGCAACAGCGTGAACGACAGACCACATCGCTCATCGCGGCCAACCCTACGCAGGCCAAATACTTGCTTTCGGTAGAACGCCAGCAAAAAGTAAAAGAGGCGCTTTACCTGTTTCTGTTGCAAAAACGCGAAGAAAACGAACTCTCGCAAGCGTTCACGGCTTACAACACCCGGGTAATTACCCCGCCATACGGCAGCATGCTCCCTACAGCCCCCGTGCGGAGAAACATACTCTTGGTGGCGTTCGCATTGGGACTGCTCCTGCCGGTAGCCATTATCTTCCTGCTCGAGAACATGAATACCCGCATTCGGGGACGTAAGGATATAGAAGGACTATCCGTTCCATTCATCGGAGAAATCCCGTTGTACACGCATAAGAAAAAGAAGCTGTTTGGCAAGCGGCATCGCCAAGAAGTCAAGACGGTGGTGGTCAAGAAAGGTAGCCGGAACCTCATCAACGAGGCTTTTCGTGTGTTGCGCACCAATTTGGAGTTCATGACCGATGCGGACAAGAAATCGAATGTCATTGTCATCACCTCGTTCAATCCCGGCAGTGGAAAGTCGTTCCTGACCCTAAACATAGCGGTCTGTCTGGCCATCACGCAAAAGAAAGTGCTGGTGATCGATGGCGACCTGCGACACGCCTCCGTATCCGCTTATGTCAATTCGCCAAAACAAGGATTGAGCGACTACTTGGGCGGTAGGGTAGAACAGTTCCAAGACCTTATCATAACCGACACAAGATATAAAACGCTGAGCATTCTGCCGGTAGGAACCCTTCCCCCCAACCCCACCGAACTGCTGTTTGGCGATCGGTTGAAACAGGTCGTCGATGCCACCAGAGCGCAATACGATTATGTCCTCATCGACTGCCCCCCCATTGAGTTGGTAGCAGATACACAAATTATAGAGCAGTTGGCCGATCGCACCGCCTTCGTCCTTCGCGCCGGACTGTTGGAACGTAGCCTGTTGGCAGAACTGGAAAACATCTACAACGAGAAGAAATACAAAAACATGTGCATGATACTCAATGGCACCGAGGACCTCATGGGTCGTTACGGTTACCAATACGGCTATCGTTATGGGTATCGTTACGGTTATCACTACGGCTACGGCTCGGGCTACCACTATGGTGCCGATGCGTAGTAAAGCACGTGACCGTTTCGGGAACATGATATTCAAACCATGTCTATATATAAAAAGTAATAAATGAAGAAATTAGCAATACTTGGTACCGGTACTTTAGCTGATCGAATTGCTATTGTAGCCCGTCAGACAAAGCAATATAATGTGGTTGGTTTGATAAATAAGGAAGGATACAAAGGTCTCTTCTGTCGTGATTTGCCTGTAATCGGAACAGATGACGATGTTCTATCATTATATAATGATGGTTATATTGATTGTATCCAGATTGCCGTAGGATATACCTTATTCAAGGTGCGTGAAAAACTTTTCAATCGTTTTTACGGACAAGTGCCATTGGCAACAATTGTTCATCCGAGCAGTTTTGTGGATGAGAATGCAGTCATTGGTGAAGGCTGCGTAATCTTCCCGTCTTGCTCCGTTGGGCCGTATGCAAAACTGAAAGAGAATGTTTTATTAAACACATCAGTCACTATCTGTCACAATTCGATAATTAAAAGACATTCATATATCAGTCCGGGGTGCAATATCGCGGGTACAATAGGAGTTGGCGAACGATGCATGATCGGTGTCGGCACAACTATAATAGATCATGTCCATATATGTAATGATGTCATTACCGGTGGCGGTAGTGTTATTATCTCAGATATTACTACTCCCGGTACTTACGTAGGAGTTCCTGCACGAAAAGTAAAATAGGAATACTCCTATCATTCTTGAATTCATCTCGCAAATCTAAGGTTTTATCATTATCGTTAGCCAATGGAATCTTAACAGTTTTCTCCCCGAGCTGAAAATGAACATAAAATTGTTTTAGAAACAATTTTATTATTGATGTTGATGGGTATTGTTTTCAGCCTATTTTTACTATTTTGCGTAGCCAATTATCTCTCCTACGCAGAATAATCTAAAAAAAATAATCACTAAAATACTCAAAGTGTGGCTCTGAGGCGGTAAAAGGCAGGGGAGACTCATAGTGAGTGCTTACGAAAAGTAGAATGTTTACCAATTAAACACTTGTCTAACAAATCTTTAAAGCATAAAACCGTTCGTGGCGTAGCATGGAGCGCTGTTGATAATATCGCCAGTTCAGGTATCACCTTTTTGGTCGGACTTGTTTTAGCACGCCTGCTTACCCCTGCGGAATACGGTATCATGGCAATGATTACTATTTTCATTGCCGTATCCAATTCAATAGTCGACAGCGGGTTCTCCAATGCACTGATTCGCAAGCAAGATATACAACGAATAGATTATAATACCGTATTTTATTTCAACCTGATAGTTAGTGCAGTACTATACCTTTTACTCTTTGCCGCTGCACCAGCCATCAGCGCTTTCTTTGAAGAACCGATACTGATAGAAGTTACGCGTGTTATCGGCTGGGTGCTTATCTTCAATGCTTTTGCCATTATTCCACGCACGATATTTGTTCGGAATGTCGACTTCAAAACACAGACAAAAGTATCACTCATCTCTTCCATCTCCAGCGGAGTTGTCGGCATTGGCATGGC
>JAISIN010000053.1 GCA_031262085.1 Prevotellaceae bacterium | reverse complement strand
AACATGACTAAGAATATATTCATAGCTATCATCGCTTTGGGAATCATGCTGGCATGGCTCACCTCGTGCGATGCCGAATTGCCACCACAACATTCAGTTGATGTAAACATAAACGTGGTATGGGACAATGAACTGCATACATTCCGTCTCACGGGAGACTACGATACACAGAGCGAAAAAAACATTATCCAAAAGGGATTTTGCTACGCAGAAACCAATGGTCTCCGCGAACCTTTGGATTATATAGAAACAATGATTCCCCACGACGAAACGTTTGAATGTCTGTTGAATGACGCGCAATGGAGTCTTTGGACGAAAACGTATGCCTTTTTTGCTTACGTATGTACTGAATCGGGTTTTTATAAAAGTGCAACGATAACAGCAGAAAACGGTAGACCTCGAGGACCATCCATTGAATCTGTCGCATACGACCCTGCCATCGGTGAGCTTACCATTGAAGGCAACGGATTCTCGTTTCAAAGGCTTGATAATAATAGCGTGTATATCACCTATCAAGGTCTACGATACGAGGGAGAAATTTTCGAAAGCTCTCGTACCGCTTTGCGGGTGAAGTTTTATACCGATAAGCATGGTGTCTATTCGGTGCAGGTCGTAGTGGAAGATCACATGTATAGCAATCAAGTTGAGTTCAAGATAGATGGAATCACCATTGACAGCATTAGTCCCAATCCCTCATACCTGGGTGAGGAAATTACGATCCACACCAGTGGACTCTCTCTCCTTGAACACCTGCAAGAGGTGATGTATTACGATGACTACACCATCGAATCTATATCTGCCCACGAACTGAAGATACGTACCTATTCAGAGAAACATTCCATAATTCTCATAGATAAGAAAAGCTTTCGATCGAATGAATTTACGCTTGACTTTTACACCCCATGGCAAGAAAAAGTGCATTTTTCCGACATAACCTACGACCAGCTGAGCGAAAATATAGCCTCCGCCGGTAAGTACGTGTTCTATTACGCATGGAACGGAAGCCACAATTGGGACTCTCATCGATCGGTGCTATACTGCTACGACATAGCTACCGACAAAAAAAAGGAGCTAACGATAAAAGAGGAGTCTGACGAATATGCGATTATGCATCCGAGTCCCTTTGTTTACAAAGATTATCTGTATGTCATTCGCCAACGCTACAAGCCCCTGTTCGCAACTGTGGACGGCTATCAAGAACCCGTGTTTGATGGCTATGAGTATTTGAAGCATGACATGTGCCGCATGTCCCTGTCGACCGGCGCGTGGGAGTGGATAACTATTCCCGAAGGCACTCTTGCGGGCGGAAACGATTATATTGTAAATACATGGGTGGACGAAGCGAACGGAATTGCGTATATACGTGTAAATGGGAAAGATATTCTGCAAACCTACGATATCGAAAATAACACGTGGGATAGTTTTTCTCTACCTATTCCAGAATCATGGTGGGAAGTGAAATTCTTAGGTCGTCACAACGATTACTTCTACTATGTGAAAGGCTCAAAACTATACAAAGTCAAAGAGGGTATAAGTGCGGAAGTGGTATATGACCTGCAACCTTTCATGCCGGAAGGTATGTACTCGTATGCGATGGAAAGCCCGTCTATCGTTGACGGTAAACTCTATTTTTATTGGAACTACATATATTCTTGGAATTACATATTGTTCTCCGTACCATTGTCGGACGACATGGCATCACAGCGTCCCACATCATACGGCTATAACAATACAGGAAACACCTATACACGTATTGTTCCCTACGGTGATGATCTTTACATAGCTGGAAATGCGGTGTGGCAATTCACCCGCTAAACCTTCATTTATTCCATCAAGATTGAGGTAAATCAACGCGTTGATATTACCTTTGCACGGAAAAAAGCATCAGAATCAGTAATACCTTTACAATTATGACAGATTATATTCGTTTCGACTGGGCGATGAAACGCCTGCTGCGCAACAAGGCAAATGCCGCAGTGCTCGAAGGGTTGCTCACCACACTGCTGGGCGAGAAGATTACCATACAGAAGTTTCTCGAGAGCGAAAGCAATCAGGAAGATGAGTTTGATAAGTACAACCGCGTAGACATCCTCGCGGAGGATGCTCACGGTCGGTTAACCATTGTCGAGATTCAAAACAACAACGAATATGCTTACTTTCAACGTATCCTCTTCGGCACCTCCAAGTTGGTGACCGAGTATGTCAACCGTGGCGAGGGCTACGACAACATCCGCAAGATATACAGCATAAATATCCTGTACTTTGAACTCGGGCATGGCAAGGACTATGTGTATCATGGAAAAACGGAGTTTCGCGGCATCCATTACGACGATGTGCTGAAGCTGACCCCTTTCCAGCGACAGAAGTTCAATGTCAGCGAAGTGAGCAAGCTCTATCCCGAATATTATATTCTCAAGGTGAACGGCTTCAACGACGTAGCCAAAAACTCGCTTGAAGAGTGGGTATACTACCTCAAAACCAATAAAATCCCCGACAATGCCACCGCCCCCGGTTTAGCCGAAGCCCGCGAAATGCTGCAAGTCGCCCGCATGAGCAAAGAGGAGCAACGTGCCTATTGGCGCCATGTAGACAATGTCAATTTGCTCAAAAGTAATGTCTATACCGAACGCGAAGAGGGAAAGTACGAAGGCATAACCATCGGTGAAGCACGAAGCGAAGCCAAAGTAAAAGAGGCGGAAGCCAAAGCAGAGAAGGCGGAAGCCAAAGCAAAGGAGGCGGAAGCCAAAGCAAAGGAGGCCGAGGCTAAGCTTCTCGGCACCGCCCGCAACCTCAAGGCATCGAGCGTTTCGATAGACATCATTATGCAAGCCACCGGCTTATCGCGCGAGGTTATCGAACAACTGTAACAGGAGCTATGACACAACCATTCCCTGCATATCCACAAGAAACAACTTCATTATGGAAAGACACAAGTATATAGCAGGACTTTTGTCCATCAGCCTATCGTTATGCGGCTATGCCGCCAACCGGTCATTGACCATTCATTACGACCAACCTGCACAGACATGGGTAGAAGCCCTTCCTTTAGGCAACGGGCACTTGGGCGCCATGGTATTCGGAGGTATCGATGAAGAACTTATCCAATTAAATGAGGGTACACTGTGGTCGGGACGCCCTGTCGACCTGAACCCCAATCCGGAAGCTGCAAGTTATCTGCCGCAAGTGCGCGAAGCTTTGTTTAAGGGCGACTGGAAAAAAGCAAGCGAATGGTGTCGCCGGATGCAGGGCAATTACACCGAATCCTATTTACCCTTGGCAGACTTACGGATCAGATATACCTCCGGAGAAGAGAAGGCGGCACACTATCACAGAACGTTAGATATAGCCCGCGCCATACACAGCACATCCTACCGGCAGAACGGCGTGACCTACCGACGAGAGATGTTCGTATCTTATCCCGACCGAATGATGGTTGTCCGGCTCTCCGCCGACAAGCAGGGCGCCCTAAACTTTTCGGCGTCTCTAAACAGTCTGTTACATCATCAGGTAAGTGGGAAAAATCAGACACTGTACCTGGAAGGGGTAGCGCCCGTACACGTAGAACCCAACTATGTACATAGCCCTCAACCGATCATCTATGTCGACACACAAGGACACCCGGGCATGCGCTTTGCTGTCAGCCTGTCGATAAAGACACAAGGCGGAAGCGTACAAGTAGACGACAGCGTGATTCATGTGCGAAACGCACACGAAGCCATACTTCGGGTAGTGGCAGCGACCAGTTTCAACGGATTCGACAAAGACCCGCAAACCGAAGGTAAGGATGAGCGACAAATGGTACGCAACCTTCTGAAGCAAGCCGCCAAGTACTCGTATCAATCTATGAAGGAAAGACATATAGCCGACTACCGGCATTACTTCGACCGGGTGTCGTTCCACCTGCATCAAACACAAGCACAGCCTGCCGATACGCTCGATATGCGCCAACGCCTGTTGGCATATCGCGACGGTAAAACCGATTTGGCGCTCGAAGTGCTCTATTACCAGTTCAACCGCTACCTGCTCATCGCCTGCTCGCGCCCCGATGGCACGGCTGCCAATCTGCAAGGCATTTGGAACCCGTCGATTCGACCGCCATGGAGCAGCAATTATACCACCAACATCAATGCCGAAATGAATTATTGGGCGGTCGAAACGACCAACCTCTCGGAATTGCACGCCCCGTTTATTGAACAAGTGAAACACATGGCGAAGAACGGCGAACAGACAGCCCGCAACTTCTACCATACACGGGGATGGGCATTGAGTCATAACTCCGACATCTGGGCGCAGACCAATCCGGTAGGTAATAAAGGAGAGGGCGACCCTACGTGGGCAAACTGGTATATGGGTAGCCCGTGGGTATGCCAACATCTGTATGAACATTACCGCTTCACCGGCAACAAGCGTTATCTGCAAGACGAAGCCTATCCGGTGATGAAGCAGGCAGCGCTGTTCTGTCTGGACTGGTTGGTCGACGACGGGCAAGGACATTTGGTTACAGCGCCCTCTACATCGCCCGAAAATGTATTCATCGCAGAAGACGGACGTCCATCCGGCGTCTCCATTGCCACGACCATGGATATGTCACTGATATGGGATTTATTCACCAATCTCATCGAAGCCTCCCGAATACTGGGGATAGATGTCAACTTCCGAAAAGAATTAGAAGAGAAACGAGCCAAGCTCTATCCGCTTCATATCGGACGCAAAGGCAACTTGCAGGAGTGGTTTAAAGATTACGAGGAGCGCGATCCGCATCACAGGCATGTATCGCACTTGGTGGGATTGCATCCCGGCAGACAAATCACGCCGTTCGCCACTCCCGATTTAGCCCAAGCTTGTCGGAAGACGCTGGAGTTGCGGGGCGACAACGGAACCGGATGGTCGCTGGCATGGAAGATTAACCTGTGGGCACGCATCCTTGATGGCGAACATGCTTACAAGTTGCTGCGCAACCTGCTACACGTGGTCGATGTACAAGGCGAAAACTACGACGGCGGCGGGTCTTATCCGAATCTGTTCTGTGCACATCCGCCTTTTCAAATAGATGGCAACTTTGGTAGTTTGTCCGGCATGACGGAGATGTTGTTGCAGAGCCAGGATGGAGCCATACAGTTGTTACCCGCACTCCCCGCAGCCTGGGATACCGGTGAAATCAGCGGACTTTGCGCCCGGGGAGGTTACGAAATAGATATGCGGTGGCGCAACGGAACGCTCTTCGACGGCACCTTACGCGCCCGATATGCCGATACCTGCACCATCCGGACAACCGTACCCATCAGCATAGAAAATGTTGAAACCACCGTCGACCAACAAGATACGGCATGGGGTACCTACTACCTGACAAGCTTCCGAACCAAAGCAGGAGGGGAATACAAATTAACAGCAATCCCCCGCATGCCCACAGTGCATACGGGGGATTATCAAAAGTCGACCGTTACTGCTATTTAGCGGCGGTCACGGAAGTTCCATTTAGAATTATCACTGTTCATGTCGAATTCAGCAAGCGTCGGGGTGCTGTCGCCGGCAGATACGAGGGCGTACTTCTTGTTGCTGCCCGGAATCTGTTTGGGCATGATGCGATAAGTGCCGTCGGTGAGTTGGTCGATGCGCCACAGTTGCTCGGGTGCGCCGGTAAACTCTGCCACGGCGGTCAGCTCGGCGTCAGCCGTAGCTGCCAGTGCGCGGTTGGTACCCTCGATGGTAATCTTGTAGTACGCGCCACCCAAATAACCACCTCCGATTTCAGGAACGGCAGTGATTGTCCATCTCTGGTGGGGACGGAACATATAGTCGCCGGTGCGGATGCCGATATTGCCGGTGGGCCACGTACCGATCACCTCTTGCAAAGTCTGATCTTTCAGGTTCTCGGGAGGAGTGGCGCTGGCTCCCCACATGCGCATGCTTCCTTGCATACGAACGAAGTCCACAGCCAGTTCGAGCGAGTAGCCACGACGTACGGATTCGATGGCGTAAGTACCATCCTTGAAAGCTTCGCCACCGATTGGCCAACCGTCTTTCCAAATGATGGGGCGGATAGCCAGCGTGCTGCGGCCACCCATATCGAAGTCGGCTTCCCAGTGGAATGACATCTTCTCAACACCCTCTTCTTCGATGAAACGACCGAAGTGTCCGGCGCCTGTACGGCGATAATCGGCAGCAATGACCATCTTGCCACCACCTTCGATCATGGTACGACCCACGTTGTCGATGAACGGACCTTGGGGGTTCTTCGAGCGTCCCACAACGATGTTGTACGTACTGTTAGGACCGTCGCAGCAAGTGCCGTGCGTACCCAGCAGATAGTACCATCCGTCGCGGTAAATCATGATAGAAGCTTCGCAGTCGATCGCCACGTCGATGGCTTTGTTGCCCTCTACGCGTTTGCCGGTCTTGGGGTCGAGTTCCACTTGGCGGATGGCGCCGAAGTAAGTACCGTAAGTCAGCCACAGGCGTCCGTCGGGACCCATGAGCAATCCGGCGTCGATGGCGTCGCAATCTTCGTCGTCGAGCGAGTGTGCCACTTCGATGGGTTCGCTCCACTTAAAGTCGGGCGATTGGGGGTCGAGTGTTTTGTTCCACATGGTGAGTACGCGACCGGCGTGTCCGCCGCCCAGCCCACCACCGGTAGAGCTGTAAGCAATCAGGTAACGGTCGCCAATCTTGATGGCATCGGGAGCTGCACCGCCGCCCGGACGTACCAAGCTGGGGGCACGCATCATCATTCCGCCTGCGGGAGCAGGTGCTGCGTTGTCGGATTTAGGCTCGGGAATACTGTTCCACGTCCATCCGTCCTCGGAGTAGAGTCCGCCGCCACCGGTGCCGTAGGTATAGTATTTTCCATTGTCTTCCATGATCGTGGAGGGGTCGTGGATGAAAGGACTTCCTATTTGTGCAAATGCACTCTGAGATGCCGCAACAGACATCAGGGCTGTCATGCCCAGTAATATAGATCTTGTCTTCATTGTAGGGGGTAATTGATGTTTATGTTCGTTACGGGCGTTCCGTCTTCTTTCACAAAGCGGACACAGAAATCACTCATACCGGGACCGTTGATAATGGCTGCGCGCAATACGTTGCGTCCCTTCTTCAGAGTCAAGCGGTGCGACTGACCGTCGTCAACCACCATGCGGCGGTCGCCCGAAAGCAGCAATACCTCTTCGCCATTGAGCCACCACTTGGAAGCAGAGTTGGAACCTGCCGACAGGCGAACGTTCTCCATATCTTCGGCGCAGTCAATCACGGTAACAGCCCAAAACAGCACGCCATAGACGTGACGCTCTTTTCTATCCATGGAGGCAGCATAACGATAAAGCTTCACGTTGAAGAGCTTGCTGTCGAACGCATGCCAAGTCAGCTTTTCTTTCTTACCCACTTTCACTTTGTCGCCATCTTTGGGCAGCACGGTGAATTGGTCTTTGAAATAAACCGTATCGAATACCTGATTCAGATAGCTGTCGGTAAACACGGTGTTGGTACGATTGGGCTTGTTAATCGGCTCCAACAATACCCAACGGCGGATAAAGCCCTTCTCGTCGGGCTTCACCGAACCTGCCGTAGCCGGCGTGAAATAGTCGGCACGATTGGTAGGCGTTTGGATTTTCTGCGGTTGACGCATTGCCGGGAAACCACCTTGACCACCCGGACGAGGAGGAGGTGTGCCGCCACCGGGCATTTGTGCAAAAGCGGACAAACCCAGCATAGCTGCCAAGCATGTCACAAATACTGTTTTTCGATGGAAAATGTTCATCATACTTTTTTGTTTTACTTAATAATAATTATAATGGGTTGGTGAAATCGGATTCAAGGTGATGTCCATGCAAGCGATGTTACATTCGGAATTGTCTTAACCAAAATATCAGCGGCAAAAATAGTTGTATAAGGCGTATGGAGGCTTACATTTTTAGATATTCAGCTTGCAATATTGGGTAAAGAAAACCTTCTTTGAACGGAGGGCGGTAGCTGCGAGTTTTCATAAGATAGCCCCCGCTACTCCTTTCGGGCAACGAGGGCTATGTCTATTTCAAGGGAAAAATGTAATTAATGACTTCTAATGAGGCAGACCACTGGGGTTCTGAACGAGGTTCGGGTTCACCGAAGTAGAAGTGTACGGGAATGCAAAGTACTCATGTATGCCTTCCTGGAAACCTGCGTAGGAATAGAGGTCTATTTCCTCCACAACAAACTCATGCTTAGCCGCACCTTCGCTGAAGAACTTATCGTAAGTTCTCGGCATCTTCTTGCCGTTGTTCTTAACGCCGTCGAAATCTTTCCAACGTACCATATCAGACCAACGCACACCTTCCAGCCACATTTCGAACTTCTTCTCTCTCTTTACGTCATTCAGAGTGAGAGAGGCAGAAACAGGCGCACCGACACGGTTTTGAATGGCATTGAGATATTGCAGACCATCGTTATCGCCCGTTTGAGCACAAACCTCAGCATACATCAGCAGCACTTCGGCATAGCGGAAGAGGGTTAAGTTACGCTGTTGGTAGTCACCGTTCATGTCGCCCACGCCGTTATCTTCGGCAGCGGTTCTCACGATGAACTTGTGTGCCCAATAACCAGCTTGACCAAACACTGGCATTTTCAGACCCACTTGATTCGAAGTCTCAAGTTCTGCTCTGGTCGGGTAGCTACCGTCTGCTTTGATAGCGCCATTCCACTTCATCTCATAAAGAAGCTCGTCGCTGGTGTAGAATGTGTTCTTGCGGCGAATGGAGTTAGGCTCGTGGGCGAGCATCTCTTCGGCGAAATCTTTGCGGATGGCGTGAGCGCCCCAACCCGCGATAGCGTCGAATGAGGGTTGCGAAGCGAAGCAGTCGCGAGTACGCCAGTTCCAGTGGTTGGCAAACTGCCAGGGACCACGCGAAATCATGGTGAACCACATCGGCAAGCTGGAGTTATAAACGGTGTTCACCTCGAAGATCTTCTCTTCGTTGAGGTCGCCCGATGCATGGAAGAGGCTCATCCATCTATCTCCGGGAACAAGTTCGTACTTCTTCGAGTCGATGACCTTCTTGAGGGCAGTCTTGGAGCCTGCATAGTCACCCTTGGTGAGCAGCGCCTTGCCGGCTACGGTGTAAGCGAAGCCTTTGGTTACGCGCGAAGCACCCACCTTGTCTTGCGTATTGGTGCGTTCATTCAGGAACTCGGCAGCAGCGTTGGCTTCGTCTGCCACCCATTGCAGGATTTCCTGAGGATCGGAGTTAGCCGGTTGTGCATCGGCAGCAAGGATATGGTCTACGATCGGAGGAGTTCCCCATCCGATGGCGAGCATCAAGTGCGCCCATGCGCGAAGCGCCCGAGCTTCGGCGCGAACACGCTGCTTGATCGGAGAATCATCGGGTACGTTGTCGAGCACGAGGTTGCAGTCAACCACCAATCCGTAAAGACCTTGGTAAACGTAGCGAAGCAGAGAGTTCTGATCGTCGTAAGTGAAATAATTCACCGCTTGGGTATCGGGGAAGTCGAACTGGTCGGAACCGCCCTGCCACATGTCGTCACCGCACACATTGTAGAGCAAGCGGTAAGCCACGAAGACTTCATCGCAAGCATAGACGTTGGAGTAGAGCGACGAGTAGAGATTGACACACGCATTTTCTGCGTCGGCGTCAGTCTTGTAGAAATTATCCTTGTCGATAACCCCTTTCTGCGGAATTTCGAGGCGATCGTCGCAAGCAGAGAAGAGAGCAGCGGCACATAGAAGGGAAAATATTACTTTTTTCATATTGAATATACTTTTATTTAGTTTATTAAAAGTGAGTATGTCCGTATCAGAATGCAATGCTTGCACCCAATGTGATCTTCTTCATCGTGGGGTAAGAACCGATGTCGTAACCACCACCACCGGATTGGTTAGACAGCGTAGCTGTTTCGGGGTCTCCACCGGGGTATGAAGTGAAAGTAAAGAAGTCGTCCAGAGAAACGTAGAGGCGAATGTCTTTGATGAGCGCCTTCTGCGTGAGAGCCTTAGGAATGGTGTAACCCAGCTGAATCTGCTTGATCTTGAAGTAAGCGCCGCTGAACATGGCACCGGACGAGTTCCAGAATGTCTGGTCGCCCACGATATTCTTCGGATCGGGCATGGAAGCGCCCTTGTTGCTGGCACTCCAAGCGTTGTCATAGTAGTACTTCAATGAGTTACGCAGGTTGGTACCGTCCGAACGATAGAGCAAGTTGATGATGTTGTTGCCCGATACGCCGGTTCCGAACATGGTGAAGTCGAAGCCTTTGTACATCAGGTTCAGTGTCAAACCGAACGTGTACTTGGGAATAGAGCTACCAATGTCAACTCGGTCGTCGGTACTCATATCGGCAGATTTTCCGATGCTACCGTCAGCTTTGCGGAACAGGGCTTCACCTGTCTCTTTCTCCACGCCTACATATTCGTATCCGCGGAAATACCAGATGGAGTGACCCTCCTCGAAAGCAGAGGAGATCTTGATGTTTGTACCGCTGATGGCGCCGTCGATACGTTCGATGGGGCTGGGGAGGTCTTTATACAAAGAGGTAACTTTGTTCGACAGGGTAGAGAAGTTTCCGTTGATGCTGTAAATCAGGTCACCGATGCGGTCTCTCCAGCTCAGTTCAAGCTCGAAACCCTTGTTGCTTACTTCACCACCGTTGATGGTTGTCGACATGTGATAGATTTCGGCAGCCGGCGTGTAGCTAAACAGCAGGTTCTTCGTCTTCTTGTCGTAGTAGTCCATGCTGGCCGTCAAACGGTTGTTGAAGAAGCGCATGTCGATACCAAGGTCAAGCTGGTCGGAGGTCTCCCATGTGAGGTTCGGGTTGGCCATTGTGGTCGGGTAAGAACCGAATACCTGAGAAGGATTGTCACCAAACTGATACCATGCACCGTTGTAGTTGATCGGAGCGCTATAAGCGTAGTTGTTCAGCACGTTGATGTTACCGTTGCGACCCCAAGAAGCGCGAAGTTTCAAGAACGACATCACGTCGCTGCTGATGTTTTCCGAGAAGAACTTTTCGTTGCTGACAGTCCAACCTACGGATGCCGAGGGGAATTTACCCCAACGCTTGTCGGCAGGAAGTTTAGAGGTGTCGAACGCATCGGCACGGAAGTTTACCTGTGCGCTGTAACGGTTGTCGTACGTATAGAGCAGACGACCGAAGTAGGAGAGGCTGGTGGCAAGGCTCGGAGAGTTGCTGATGCTCTTCGTGGCAGAAGCCATCACATAGTTGAGGTAGCGGAAGTTGGAAGCATCGCCGGTGAGTATCTTGGCACCGTTAGAACCCGATGCGGAACCCGACACGTTGTCGCTGCGGTTTTCGGTGTACGACATACCTGCCATGGCGCCTACGCTATGCTTTTGAGCGAAAGTCTTGTTGAAGTTGACGAAGTTTTCCCACTGGTAGTAGGTACCGGTGTTGGCGCCTGCAGAGATAGAATAATTATCCTCCTTAGCCATAGTGTTGATGTAGAAAGGCACGGTATAATTATGACTATTGCTGCTCGAAAGACGATAAGAGAAGCGTGAGGTCATGATAAGACCCTTGATGGGCGTCAGGTCGACGAATGCCGTTCCGCGAACAGAGATACCACCGTTGGTTGCATTGCTGCGGTCGCGCTGCCACAGGGGGTTACCGTTTTCGTCGTTCACAAACTTCGTAGTGGCATAGAATTTACCATTTTCAGCTACCGGAATAAGTTCGGGATTGGTGGCGTACTTGCCGGCCAAGTCGGTCGGGAAATCAGCGGGGCTGTCCCAGTAAACCGGAGTCAGCGGGTCGAGCAAGAGAGCGGGAGCCAGTGCGGAACCGTAAGCCGAAGCACCGGATACGCTGCGGGTTGCCCACTTTTCGATAGAGGTGTTGGTACCTACTCTGATCCAATCGTAGAGCTTATAGTCTGCATTGAGCTGAGCGGTCAAGCGGTTGTAAGTATCCTTCTTGCCGCGTACGATACCGTCGTTGCTCACGTAGTTTACAGAGGTGAAGTAGTGACCCTTGTCGTTACCATCTTGGAACGTAACGCTGTGCTGGGTTTGCCAGCTGCTTCCAAACATGACGTCGATCCAGTCGGTTTGGGTGTTGGGGTCTATACCTCTATTCGACATTTCGGTTGCCATGTCATAACCGGACATATTTTTGTAGTCAATCCAGTCGGCTGAGGATTTGAAGATACCGGGCGTTCTACCCAAGCTTTGGTTAACCGCTCTGAAAGAGTAAGTCACTTTGGGACGTCCGCTCTCACCGCTACCGGTCTTGGTGGTGATCAGCACAACGCCGTTACCTGCCTCTGCACCATAGATAGCAGCCGAAGCAGCATCCTTCAAAATTTCCATAGATTCGATCATCGAGGGATCCAGATATTGGATATTGTCAACCTTCAAACCGTCTACAATGAGGAGCGGGCCGAGGTTACCCGAGTTGGACGAATAACCGCGAATACGGATCTGCGCACCCGAACCCGGAGCACCCGATGTGTTCAAGATTTGAATACCGGCAGCCTTACCTTGCAATGCAGCCGCAGCGTCGGTGGTTGCCAAACCTTTAATATCGTCGGCATTGACAGAAGCGATAGAGCCTGTGACGTCGCTCTTCTTCTGTACACCGTAACCTACTACGATGACTTCGTCGAGCACTTCGGTGTCTTCTTTGAGCGTTACGTTTACCACCACGCGTCCTTGCAGAGCTACTTCCTGCGTCTGGTACCCGATGTAGGAAACCACGATCGTGCCGTTCGTCGGAAGATTCAGCGAGAATTTACCATCGATGTTGGTCACCGTACCGTTCCCTGCGTTGCCTTTTTCAACAACACTGGCACCGATGATGGCTTCGCCCTGAGCATCTTGAATGACGCCGGTCACTTGCCTGCTCTGAGCTACCGCCAGCGTGGTGGTGAGTGCCAAAGCCAGCATGCACAACATCCTCCGCATGGAGGAGAGAGTGAAATGGATTTTGTTCTTTTTCATACGTTAAAACTATTATTAGATGAGGGTTGATAATTACTCTAAGGAAACTCCGCGTTCGGTTTGCGTCACTGCCTGCATGGTGCCGTCGGCATTGTAATGCAGCTCTTCTACGCATACGCTGCGGCGCCCGATGGCTCCTGCATGTCCGTCGAGGGTAATGGTGGCGTTGTGGTAGAACAAGTACCACTTGCCGTTAAACTCGATGACTCCCGGATGGATGGTGAAGCTGTTCTTTGCCGGACCGGTCAGCTCGCCTTGCGGCGTGCCCAATCCGTCGTAGAATGCTTGCATGGAGGGAGCGGTAGCATAGCTGATGGTCTCGCCACCTCTGCCGAACGAAGCGTAGGTGAGGTAGTAGGTGCCGTCGCGATAGGAGAGCCACGGTCCTTCGATGTAGCGGGGCATGTCAATCTTCTTGATCTCGCCGTCGATTTCAACCAGATTGGGTTTGAGCTTGGCAAGGAAGCAACTGCCGTTGCCCCAGCAGAGCCATGCCTGCCCGTCTTCATCGACCAGTGCGGTGGGGTCGATGTCGTTCCACCAGCCGCGCGGACCGTTGGGCGTCATGTCGTCGGATACGAGGGGTTTGCCGATGGGGTCGACAAACGGTCCGGTAGGACTGTCGCTCACCGCCACGCCCACGACGCGACTGTTGTAGGGTTCTCCACCCTTGGCGGTTACATAGTAGTAGAACTTACCGTTGTGCTCGATGACCTGCGATGCCCAAGCCTCGCCTACACCCCACTTTTCAACGTCCCATTTGCCGTCGGTCCATTCGCCCACGCCCCACGGAAAGTCGGAGGGACGGAGCACGGTACCGTGGTCGGTCCACGTCTGCATGTCTTTGGTGGAGTAGCAGAGCCACTCGGTAATGTTGAACTCTCTGCCGCCGCCGGCGGTGTCTTGACCTTCATAATACTCGTCGTGACCTACATAGAGGTAAAGCGTACCGTCGTGCACCAGCGGAGCAGGGTCGGCAGTAAACTTATCCTTGACAAGCGGATTCCCCGTGTTGCGGAAGGTCGGCAACTGCGGGCTTTTCGCACATCCTGCCCAAATAAACAGGATGCCGAAGCACGTGAGAAGGGTAAAGGAAATCTTCTTCATACAAGTGTGATTTTCTTTGGTTAATGAACTTTATTTTACTTAATCTTCTTCATTACTTTATTTGATCTTCACCTCGATCTGCGTCAGCGAATGGGCAGGGAAGGTGTAGGCAATCTTGCCGTTCTTCACGCCGACCTCTTTGGGTTGCGGCTCGTAGGTGTCGGCCTCGGCAAGGGTGAAGGGGGCTTGGGCATCGCCCTCGATGGCGCGAACAACAGCTTTGCCGGTGAAGGGGGCGGCGGCGGCGTTCTCGATGTGGGCAGCGATGGCTTGGTCTTGGTGGCGGTTGACCACATTAATATAGATGGTCTTGCCGTCGGGGGCGAGCACGCCGGTCACATCCAGATAGGGGATGGCTTTGAAGCGTCCGGCGTCGAACCGGTCGCACTGCACGTAGGTGTCGAGCGAGGTGCCGCGACAGTGGGTGCTGAAGAGCTTGAAGGCGTAGAACAGGGGCGACTTGTACGTTTTGCGCGTTTCGCGATCGGTCGAGAGGATGCCGGTGAACATGGTGTAGTTGGCCATCTTCACAAAGTCGGCATGACGGATGAAGGAGTTGAAACACATGGAGTTGGCAAGCACACCCATGAGGTTGTTGCCGCCTCCGCTCCATTCGTCGACTGCCAAGAGAAGGGGTGTCTTCTCGGGATAGACAGCCTGCACCGCCTTGACAAAACCCTGCGGAACGGTGATCTTCTCCTCGAAGTCCATAGCCGATTCGCCCATGTAGCAGTAGTAGTCGCCGCGACGCTCCTCGGGGGAG
>JAISIN010000110.1 GCA_031262085.1 Prevotellaceae bacterium | reverse complement strand
ATATTCTTCAATACATAAATCCAACGTTCAAAATTTGTATCACACTCCTCTTCGGTCTTAGTGAAAAACGGCATACTAAGATAGGTTAGGCGGAGCTTATTCGTAAGTAATTCGCCGGTATCGCGGTCAGTCACGATAGCATCGGTGCGAAGTTTCGTGAACTCATCGGCGAAGTTCATGAAGAAGATACCGTAAACAGGCGCCAACTCGAAGTCCCAGCCTATTCCTTTGACCCCTTGTCCCTGTATGGCACGCGAGGTATAGTACAGTGCGCGATCCTTAAAATGAGGATGCCAGCGATATTGCATTTCTACAATGATATATTCGCCGTTGTCGGTTCGGCAATACACGTCGTAGATAGCTGCTCTCTCTTCGGCAATCGTCGGTAGTTGCTCATTGTTCAAAAAGATGATGTCGACGATTACCCGTTCTCCTTCTAACAAATCGTTTAGAAAATCGATCAACAGATCCTTCGTCAGCTCTTGTCCGAAAATCAGCTTGAATCCGAAATCCGTAAAAGGATTAATGAATTTTCCCATATTCTCTCATTGGTGAATTAGCAGATCAAAATATCACCGCAAAGTAAGCAAGAATGAGTGAACTATACAAATTCTCCGGTAGTTTTGTATCAAAGGGAAATCCGGCTCACTTCAAAGGGAGATCTGCATCAGATGAAAGGGAGTTTTGCCTCACATGAAAGGGAGATCTGCCTCACATCAAAGGGAGATAATTTCACCAAAACAGTTGGTATGCTTACCACTTTTTTTCATCGTCTTTCTCCCAATTGTCAATTGCCATTGGTCAATTGTCAATTGATTTTCGCTACCTTTGCGCACAAAAAGAATCCCGCCAAACTCGTATGAAAGAATTTTTCCAACTCCTGCGACGCTTCGTCCCGCCCTACAAAAAGTTCTTGATAGCTGCTCTCTTCCTGAATTTGCTGTCGGCAGTGCTTAATATCTTTTCGTTTACACTCATCATGCCCATTCTGAAGATTCTCTTTAAGATGGACGATGCCAGGGTGTATGAGTTCATGGCATGGAACACGCCCGGCGCCGACTTCAAGGATGTAGCCATCAACAACGCCTACTATTATATCTCCGAACTGATTGAATCGCAGGGTGCTTCGTTGACTTTGCTGGTGTTGGGCATCTTTCTCGCGGTGATGACACTGCTGAAGACCTTTACCTATTTTGCCGGTTCGGCTGCCATGATACCGTTGCGCACGGGTGTGGTGCGCGACATTCGCAACCAAGTGTACGGCAAGCTGCTCGGCCTGCCGCTGGGGTTCTTCTCCGAAGAGCGCAAGGGAGACATCATTGCCCGTATGAGCGGCGACGTGAACGAGGTGGAGACCTCCGTGACCAGCTCACTCGACATGCTTATCAAGAACCCCATCTTGATAGCCATCTACTTGGGTACGCTCATTGCCGTGAGTTGGCAACTGACCCTCTTTACGTTGCTGGTGCTGCCCGGCATGGGGTGGGTGATGGGCGTCGTAGGCAAGAAGCTGAAACGCAAATCGCTCGAGGCACAAGCCAAGTGGAGCGACATTATGGCGCAACTCGAAGAGACACTGGGCGGACTGCGCATCATCAAGGCATTTATTGCCGAGCGCAAGATGATGACACGCTTCAGCCGGTGCACCAACGAATATCGCGATGCCATCAACCGCGTAGCTACCCGCCAAGCGCTGGCACACCCCATGAGCGAGTTTCTGGGTACGTGCGTCATAGTCATTGTGCTGTGGTTTGGCGGTACGCTGATTCTGAGCAATAGCCCGGGCATTGAGGCGCCGTCGTTCATCTTCTACTTGGTGATACTCTACAGTCTCATCAACCCGTTGAAGGAGTTCTCGAAGGCAAGCTATAACATTCCTAAGGGACTGGCATCGATGGAGCGTATCGACCGGATTCTGCTGGCAGAGAATCCCATCAAGGAAGCGACCGACCCTATATCGCTCGGCACATTTGATAGGGAGATAGAGTTTCGCGACGTATCGTTCAACTACGAGACCTCGCGAGAGGTGCTGCGGCACGTCTCGCTGATTGTTCCCAAGGGCAAAACCATTGCGCTGGTAGGACAGTCGGGATCGGGGAAGTCTACGCTGGTCGACTTGCTGCCGCGCTATCACGACATACACTCGGGAGAGATACTCATCGACGGCATCAACATAAAAGATGCGCGTATTGCCGACCTGCGCGGACTGATAGGCAACGTCAATCAGGAGGCTATCCTGTTCAATGACACCTTTTACAATAACATTGCCTTCGGCGTAGAGAATGCTACTCCCGAGCAGGTGACCGAAGCTGCCAAGATTGCCAATGCCCACGACTTCATCATGGAGACCGAGCATGGTTATGATACCAACATCGGCGACAGAGGAGGCAAGCTGTCGGGCGGACAGCGCCAGCGCATCAGCATTGCCCGTGCCATCCTGAAGAACCCGCCTATTTTGATTCTGGACGAAGCAACCTCTGCTCTCGACACCGAATCGGAACGCCTCGTGCAGGAAGCTCTCGAACGACTGATGAAGACACGCACCACCATTGCCATTGCCCACCGCCTCTCGACCATTCGCAATGCCGACGAGATATGTGTACTCTACGAAGGCGAAATCGTGGAACGCGGGCGCCACGAGGAGCTTCTCGGGAAAAACGGGTACTACAAGCGACTGAACGATATGCAATCGGTTAGATAACCTCCCCCTCCTCCGACCCTGTCATCGTGCCCCCACACGCAGGGGTGGTCGGTGTTTAGCGATAAATCAGGGTGGAAAGGTACGAGTCGGTCAACATCTCATTGGCTACATCCCACAATGCTTCGGGCGTCAGTCTGTCGATGCGGCGGTATATCTCTTCGGGCAAATCGTATTGGTTGTCATGCAGGAACACTTTCCCCATGCCGAGCGCATTGTTCTCGTTGTTGTCCGAAGCTACTCCGATCTGCCCGATGAGCTGTTTCTTTGCAGCAGCCAGTTGCCAAGCCGACAGCTTCGTGTCGCACAACAGTCGGAACTCCTTCCGTATCAGCCGCAAACAGGTATCTACATCGTCAATATCGGCGCCGAAATAGACGCAGAACATACCCGTATCGGTGTAGGAGGTAAGCGAAGATTCTACATTGTACACCAATCCGCGACGTTCGCGCAGCGCTACGTTGAGACGGCTGTTCATGCCCGGTCCTCCCAGCAGATTGCTAAGCAGGTAGAGCGCCGTGCGCTGCTCGTCGCCGGTAGCGTAGGAGCGTCCGCCGATAATGACATGCGCTTGATGGGTGTCGTGGTGAACGATGAGCTGCTCGGGACGGTAGGGTGGGGGAGGTATACGCAGGGAGGCTGTCGGCGGGTCGGTTGTCGGCAACGCAGGAACATCTGCCGTGTATTTCTCCACCAACCGCACAACACGCTTAAAATCCATATCGCCCCACACGAAAAAAACCATATTATCCGGACGATAATGGCGCGCGGTAAAAGCCAATCCGGCAGCCGTATCAAATTGCCGAAGCGATTCGGGCGTACCCAGAATGTTGCGACCCAAGGGGTGGTTGCGGAATATCATCTCCTCAAAATCGTCGAAGATCAGTTCGGCAGGCGAATCGCGATACGACTGTATTTCATCGATAATCACCTCTACCTCTTTCGTTATTTCACGCGCAGGAAAAACAGCGTGAAACACAATATCGGCAAGCAGCTCGACAGCCCGCTCCAAGTCGCGCGACAAGAATGCAGCATAAACAACCGTCTCTTCTTTATTGGTATAGGCGTTCAGGTCGGCACCTACATTCTCCATACGATTGAGGATGTGCCAAGCCTTCCGCTTGCGGGTGCCTTTGAACAACAAATGCTCTACAAAATGCGCCATGCCCGATTCTTGCTCCCCTTCATCGCGCGTACCGGCATCGACAGCAAATCCGCAATAAGCCACCGGCGATGCCGACTGTCGGTGGATGAGGCGCAACCCGTTGGGGAGGGTAAGTGTGGAATAAATCAAGTGCTTAATCTTTTAATTTCGCGACAAAGTGTTAATAGCTCATCCCAAAATGCCACAGTGGAATAACGTTGCCACTGCCATACTCCATGTCATCTTTCACAACAAAGCGGTCGGTAACACCGCTTAGCTGCTTCTGCGTCTTGTTTTTACCGCCTACCTCAAAGGTATATCCGTTGATTTCAAAGTCCGCCACCGGTGAGGCGAATACCGAATGACGGACAGCCATCTGGTTGAGGAACGCCGTTTCGCGAATGTTACCCACGTCGGGCGTGCCGTCAGAGAGCACATACATCAGATTGGCATTGTTCAGGTAGACCTTCTCTATCTTGCCCAACGCACGAATCCCCTTCGTCTCCGTATGCAGTTGCATCACGATGCCGGCGCGCTCCAGATAATAGAGGTAATCGGTCACTTGGTTGCGATGCACATCCATGATCTGGGCAATCTTGGTAAAGTTGGGTTTAAACGGTACGCTTTGCGAGATGATATAAAGCAGTTGCTTTAACTTCTTAACGGAAGCGGCATTCATGTTAGAGAAAGCGGGGATGTCCGTCTCCAAGGTGATGTTGATGATGTGGCGCAAGCGTTGCCCGTAATTGCCTTCCACAAAAAAGGGATAATAGCCGCCGCGCAGGTAGGCTTTGTACAATGGTAGCGGGTGAGAAATGTCATCGGGTAACTCCACTTGACGGCTTATGATCTCTTCCAACGAGTAAGGCGTTATCTTTTTTGACAGAGAAAGATTCAGATACTCTCTGAACGACAGGCCATGCAGGGTATAAAGCAGCACACGACGGCTCAGGTCGGCACTCCCTTTGTAGATGTCGAGCACCGACGAGCCGGTAAACGTCACTTGCAGTTTGGGGAAATAGTCGTACATCATCTTCAACTCCTTTGACCAGTCGGCATATTTATGCACCTCATCGATATAGAGACGCTTACCACCGTTACGATAGAAGTCGGCTGCCATATCAAACAGACGGTGCTCAGAGAAGTATAGGTCGTCGGCAGAAAGAAACAGTGTCTGTTCAGGGTCGTCAAACAGTTTGATGTGTTGTAAGAGCAAGGTGGTTTTCCCCACGCCTCTGGCTCCCACGATGCCAATCATGCGGGCGTTCCAATCTATTTCATCGTGCAAGTAACGCACAAAAATAGTCTCCGTATCAGCCAACAGTGACCGATATAATGCAATAAGCTGTTCCATAACGTGCTCTATCTAAAATGATTGCGCAAAGATAGGGCAAATCGCTAAATAAAAGTGGCAGTTTTTGCGAAAACTGCCACTTTTATTTAGCGATTGTCGTCACATCCGCAAGTCACACCTCCCACACCCGGCAGAGCTTGTTGGTCACGAGATAGACCACATACGTGCGCATCCGGTAGTCGACGAAACGGCGGTTGATGTCCGCGGCATAGCTTTTTACCTGCTCGATGTCCTCTTGGCGAGGGGCGGCGAGGGCGGCGACAACGGATTTCTCTTTCGCCTTGAAGTACTTGAACTCCACCACACGGCAGTCGTTGTGAAACGAGGTGCCGGGGATGCCCTTCATCACCAGATCGGGGCGACCGGAGGGGATGTTGGGTTCGATGGCGAAGGTATAGCAACGATTGAGGTATCTGGAGCAGATCCAGAAGAAAGCACAACGGATGAAGTTCTCGTTGATCTTATCGAAAGCTTGCGCAGGGAGCTGGCGAATATACTCCGTGAAGAAGTTCTCGACCAACGGCTCGAGTTGACGGTTGTCGGCGAAAGCGCCATAAACCGAAAGTTGACCGGATGTGTCATAAATCAGGTTATAAATCTCATTGTAGTAATCCATGTAGATGCTGCGCATGGTCAGGTTAGGCAAGATCATGACGTTTTCATTTTTTAGGGTGGTCATACCCAAGTAGAAAAGAGCGATGGGGTAGAAGTTGGACTTTTTGAGCATTGCCCGCTTGAAGCGGCTTTGCAGGTTTGCCTCGGCATAAAGCAACTTTTCGTCGACGATCAACCGGTTGAGTATCTCTTGGGCATTCTCCATATTTTCCGTCAAACGGCGCATCCAACCGATGTCGGTACGCAGGTTGTTGTCGATCAACTCTTTGGGGATGGCGCCGCGATTGGCGGCAAAGTTTTTAAAGAAGAAAGTGAGGCTTGTCGGGTTGAACAAGGGCTGGGCTTCAGGCAGGAAGCGGTACCCGTCGTAGTTATCAACGAGAAGCGACCATAGTTCCTCGAACGAGCTGTCCGAGTTGCCATAGTTGTCGATGACGTAGTGCAGGTAAGCCGCCGCCTCCTCGTGGGTAAAGCCCATCATTTCGATAAAGTTGGGTTCCAACGTGAGGAACTCGGCAATGTTGTATCCGCTGGTGAGGTCGTCGATGGTAATGGGGAGCACACCGGTGCAGAAGCAGCGGCGCACGGTTCCTTCGCCCAAACCGGCTTTGATGTTCTTGAAGAAAGTACGAAAGAAGCTGTCGGTAGTGGTGATATCCTTGTAAAGTTCATCTTTAGAGGCGGTCACCAATTGGTTGGTGGCGTTGTCGTACTCGTCTATCAGAATATAGACACGCGGCAAACGATTGCCGCCTACATAGGTCAATATCTGATTCAGCATGTCGGAAGGATTGTGACTGCCGCCAAAATTGAATTTTTTAAAGAAGCGAGCATACTTGTCTTCGTCTTTTGCAAAGCTCTCTAAAGCAGTACAAACAATGCGATTGAAATTGGCTTCCATCTCTACCATCGTATCTCCTACCGGTAGTTTGGAGAAGTCGAGCCGCAACACCATATATTTATTATGCTCGGGCGTGGGGTTACTCCCGATCTAGGTGCCGCTAAACAATCGTTCGAAGCGGTCGGCGGCATCGATGTCGTAATAGTAAGCGAGCATCGAGACATAGAGGCTCTTGCCGAAGCGGCGGGGACGAAGAAAAACCGGCGGGTCGTAGTTCTCCAGATAGGGAATATACGCTGTTTTATCCACGTAATAATAACCCTCTTCGCGCAATCGGGCGAAGTCGGCTATGGCGTAGGGAATGGTCATTTTGGGTTGCATATCGGTAAATGTATGGTGAATGATTCATTATGCACCACAAAAGTAAGGTAAATCCGCAACTTATACAAAGATTGTTACCAAACTTATTTTCAAAGTCTTTGTGTGTAGGGAGAAAAGCATACGGGGAAAGCGCTGAAAACCATGAAGGAAGTTACTGTAAACCACTAAGGAAGTTACTGCAAAGTATGAAGGAAGTTACCTGCAATGTCCTTTCATTTTTGGCGTCTAACATTGGTTGAACGCGCGTCTAACGTTAGTTGAACGCGCGTCTAACGTTGGTTGAACGCGCATCCAACCAACGTTAGACGCCAATATCCTCCATACTTTTTCGGTAACTTCCTTAGTAGTTTACAGTAACTTCCTTCATGATTTGCACTAACTTCCTTCATGGTTTCAGTTACTTTTCCACATAGCGGAAAGCTCAATACTCGTCGCGCAGCGACACGGTGGTCAACTGTTTCTCGAAGGTGTTCTGCGGCAAGCGGGTGTAGACGTTGACGGTTACGGAGCCGCCCGGCAGGATGTCGAGGTAGTTGTTGCTGAAGGTGCTGTCGGGATCGCCGGTGGCGAGGAAGACGGCACGGGCAAAGCGATCGGCACGGAGAGTGACTTCATAGCCTCCCTCGATGGGGCGTATGGTGCGGGAGAGGGTGACTTTGGGGTAGTTCATCTCTTTCTGCTTGACGAGGAAGTAGTTGTTGTCGTAGGTCGCGGCACCTTTGTCGACGGACAAGGAGGCATGGACAAAGACATCCTCAGCCTTGACCGATGAGCCGTCGGCAGTGCGGAGCGCGTCGCTTAGCGGGATGGAGAAGAGGGTGTGGCTGCTGTTGGCAGCGACCTTGGCGCGGAGCTTTTTCGTCATGACGACTTTCCCGTCGAGCGTCATCACCGTCACGTCGAGCGTTCCCGAGCACGGTTTCAGGCGGTCTGAGACGACTTGAACGTCGAGCGTCTTGCCCTCTTCGCTGAGGATGGGCGAGACCAGTATGTCGCGGAATGCTTGTCGGGCAAAGTAGTGCTGCGCCTTCCAGCGACCGTAGTAGTCGCGGCTACTCCACGAGGCGACCGGCCAGCAGTCATTGTGCTGCCAGAAGAGCGTGCCCATGCAGTAGGGCATGTCGCGTCGGTGGGCTTCGATGGCGGTCTTGATGGCATCGCCCTGCAACACCAGATTCATGTAGAGGAAGGCTTTGAAGTTACTCGGCGTGCGATATTCGTTGAGCAGATAGGTCTCGATCAGTTCGTTGGCGTGGGCGCCGCCGCGTTGGTGCGCCATCATCACTTCGGAGTAGATGTTATGGTCTTCGGCGTTGGGGGCGTAGCGCAGTACCGATTCATATTCGGGGAAGGCTTGGAAGCCATATTCGCTAAAGAAGCGGCTCCGCTCGCGGTTGTAGGTCTCGATGGGCTTTTTGCCGTGCCATACCTCCCAGTAGTGGCGGTCGCCGCTGTGGTCGTTGCTGCCTACGCCAAACTCGGCAAAGGGCGAAGAGGGCGTGTAGAACTTGTCGGGGTCGTACTCCTCCACCACCTTGGGCAGGACAACGAAGTATTGGTCGGTGAACTGCTTCCATATCTGCGCCTCGTATTCGGGGTTCTGCGCGTGGTATTGCTGCCGCCATCCCCAGTTGAACCATGCGTCGTTACACTCGTTGTTGCCGCACCACAAGGCGATGCAGGGGTGGTTGCGCAGTCGCTTCACGTTGTCGATCGCCTCTTGGCGGATGTTCTCAAGCAGCGCTCCCTCGGCGGGATAGACGCTGCAAGCAAACATAAAGTCTTGCCAGATGAGGATGCCGTAGCGGTCGCAAAGGTCGTAGAAGAGGTCGTTCTCATAGATTCCTCCGCCCCAGATGCGCAACATGTTCATGTTGACGTCGGCGGCGGCGCGGATGGTCTCCTCATACTTCTCCGGGGTGACGCGCGGCAGG
>JAISIN010000089.1 GCA_031262085.1 Prevotellaceae bacterium | reverse complement strand
GCGGTCAGCTCATCCAAATACATTTCTCTTCCCCAAAAGACGGTGACCGATCGGGACACGGTACCGAGGATACGAGCAAACGGATAATGAGCATTCGCAGAATACGACTCTATGAGCGTTCCCATAAAGTCACTTAAAAGCACTCTTTTCATAAAATAAAAAATAAAACAAAACTGTCGATTTGCAACCAATATGGAATTGGTTATCAGACTTTAATAATAATACAGGTTAATAAACAAACTTATTGTGAATAATACATATAATCTATTGGAGTAATAATCTGAGGCAAAAATAAAGGTTTTCGGGGAAATACAAACTTTCCTACCCAATAATTAGGGAAATTGAATCAAATTGGAGACGGATAACAAGGGGGGGGATAGCGTTATTGCAGGTTCGTCAATAACGCTATTGCAGGTTCGTCAATAGAGCTATTGCAGGTTCGTCGATAGAGCTATTGCAGGTTCGTCGATAATCAGCCCTATTAGATTTGATGCGGTTGCCCTGCCGGTAAACAGGAACAGTACTTGTGGTGCTCGAAAAAATGCCTATCTTTGCACCGATCTTACAACCTAACTCATTAAACAGCTTTTAATAAGCTACACAAGCTATGATTTATTTACGTTATATGTTAGTCCTCTTTTCGCTCCTGTCGGGAACCTCTTTTTTATCGTCGCAGGAGTATCGATTCAAGACGTTGGGCGTTGAAAACGGCTTGTCTCAGATTACGGTGAGCGACATTTGTCAAGATGAGAAATCGCGCATCTGGATAGCTACACTCGATGGAGTAAACTGCTTCGACGGTAACACCATTCGTGTATTCAATCACTTCCACAATGATTCGATCAGCTACGGCAATCTGCATGCCACGCAGATGGTTGCCGACGGTTGCGGCAGTTTATTCCTGCTGACCGCTACCGGCGTGTTCAGACTCGA
Source organism: Prevotellaceae bacterium (assembly GCA_031262085.1). Taxonomy (GTDB): domain Bacteria; phylum Bacteroidota; class Bacteroidia; order Bacteroidales; family Bacteroidaceae; genus Bacteroides. The sequence continues at coordinate 21,152 of JAISIN010000089.1, read as the reverse complement.
CCTTGATACCGAACAATACGAGCGCCTTCCCGTAGCCTCGCCCGTGGCACTTGCAGCGGGGAAGCACGGCGTATGGATAGCCGACGCCACAGCGCTCTACCTGTACCGGAAAGAGAGCCAAACGCACCGACAGACGGTAGACAGCGTGCTGCAACCCCTATACGCCGATCTCCTCCAAGCCGAAAACGGAACCTCTATCGTCGAAGACAGCTTAGGTACGATATGGCTCTCTCTGAAAGAGGGCGGTATGACCCGCATCGACCGGCACGGCACTTTGTCGACACATCTGCCCGGCATCAAAATCATGAAGCTGATGACCGCACCCGACACCACGCTCTGGGTAGGGTCGCAGACGCATGGTATCTATCACCTGTCGCCACAAGGCAAGCTTATCCGGCACTATGCACCCGGCAGCAACCATCTCCATACCGTGCGCAACGACATGGCAAGAGCCTTGTGTCAGGACAGGGAAGGAAATATCTGGGTGGGCTACCGCAGCGGACTGAGCAAGATAGAGCCATCCACCGGACACATCTTTCACTACGACGCAGCCCCCAACCGCACCGGAGGCTTATCGAACCGCTCCGTCACCTCACTCTATACCGACCGTCAGGGAACAGTCTGGGTAGGCACCTACTGGGGTGGCATCAACTATTTCTCGCCCGAAGAGCAACGCTTCACGCACTACTATGCCGCTGCCGACGGCTTGTCGTTTCCCGTAGTAGGTGTTATGACCGAAGACCGCGACGGACAAATCTGGATATGCACCGAAGGAGGCGGATTGAATCTGTATCAGCCCCGATGCGATACCTTCCGCCACTTTAATGCGCAAACCGATTGCCGCTTCAGCTCCGACTTTCTCAAAGATATTGTTTACGACCGCACCGGACATTGCCTCTGGATTGCTGCCGACTACACCAACCGCATCAACTGCTTCAGTCTCGACAGCTACCAGAACCGGATATACAGCCTCACCGACCGTCATGGCAACGCATACAGCGAAGACAGCATCGGCGAAGCCCTCTTTGCCCTTGCCGATACCTCCGACAAGCTCTATATCGGTGCCACCTCGGCGGTGATCTGCTTAGACAAACGCCGGATGACCTCCGAGGTGTTGTTCCATCAAGCCAACCTGTTCACTCACAACTACAACACCCTGCTACTCGACCGACAAGGACGCCTCTGGTTTGCAACCAACGAAGGATGCGCAGCTTATCATACGGACACACACCACCCCGACATGCCTGCCTTCAACATCTATAAAATGGTGCTCGAACAAGAGGTAAGCTCGCAGAAAGAGCTGGTCAACGCCATCTACGAAGACAGCGCAGGCAAGATATGGGTGGGCACGCACGGCAGCGGACTGTTTAAGCTCGACGAGGCAAGCGGCACCTTTCGCCTGCACACAGCTGCCGGAGCGCTCTCGGGCAGCAACATACGCGTGCTGGGCGAGACCCCCTCGGGCAACCTGCTCATCGGCACCGGACACGGGCTATCCATGCTCAATAAAGGTACGGAGCAGATCACCAACTTCAATACCCAAACCGGCTTCCCGTTAACGCTCGTCAACAGAAAGTCGCTCTACGTATCGCGTCACCAAGATATCTATATCGGAGGAGCTACCGGATTGATCGTGATTCGCGAAAGCACGCTGCACGACCCACCCAAAGCCTACGACCTGCAACTGACCGACCTCTACATCCACGACCGGAAGATTGAACCGCGCGACAGCACCGGCATCTTGACCCGTACCCTTGCCTATACCGACCACATCAGGCTGACGCACGAACAAGACCGTTTCGCCATCGGCTTCACGACCGACAACTACCTGCATCTGGGCGGCGACGAAGCGGAATACCGACTGGACGGATATGCCAACCGGTGGACGGATATTCGTCCGAACAACCACATCACCTATAACAATCTCGACCCGGGAGAGTATCTGCTCGAAATCAGACTGAAGAACTATCCCGACATCACACGTCGACTGCACATCACGTTAGAGCGTCAGCCAAACCATATCTGGTGGGCATACCTGCTCTACGCAGTTATCTTCCCGGTAGTCGGCGCAACCATGTATCTGTATCGTATCCGACGCAGCCGACAAATGCCTGCTGTTGCAGTAGAGTACCCCAAAGAGGAGGAGGAAAAGAGAGAAGAAAAGGAGAACAAGGCAGAAAAGGAAAAAGAGAAAGACGCAGAAAAAGAGAAAGACGAAGTCTACACCTTTGTCGACGCAGCAACGCCTGCACACGACCGCGAGTTTATCCGCCGCGCCATCTGCATTGTCGAAGAGAACATGGAAGGCGAAGCCTTCAGCGTCGAAGACCTGGCACGTGAGATGGGAGTAGGCCGAACCGTCTTGTTTCAAAAGATAAAGAACATCACCGGCATAACGCCCAACAACCTCATCATGACCCTTCGCCTGAAGAAAGCTGCCTGGCTGCTGCTCCACGCACCCGAACTGAATGTATCGGACATAGCCTACCAGCTAAGCTTCGGCAATCCGAACTATTTCAACCGCTGCTTTCGCGAAGCATTCGGCATGTCGGCTACGGAATATCGTAAAAACAAATAAGCCCCCATCGGTCAGAGAGGCAACCGCTCGCACCTGTTCGCCGCAACCGCTTCCTTGCAAACAGACACCGTTTGCGAGGATTTTGCTTCCTCCGTACATTTTGAACGTATATTGCGGATAATTCGGTAGGGTGCGTCCCGTCCGTACCCCCTACTTTTGCTGCCGGAAATGATACCAAAAACACCATTTATTAATTTTAACTCTGACACATAATGAAGAATTTACTGATTATGATGGTAAGCCTCTTTATGCTCGCTAACCCGCTCGCTGCGCAAACGGGATTTACGGTAAAGGGGACAGTGGCGGACAACACCGGTTTTCCTTTACCCGGCGCCGCAATCTATGAAAAAGGAACCTCTAACGGAACGATCACCGACTTGGACGGAAACTTCGAGTTGCGTGTAGCACGCAAAGGAGCCATCCTGACCGTGTCGTTCATGGGATACACCTCAAAAGAGGTGACTGCTAATGCGACCCACCTGAAAATCACTTTAGTCGAAGACAGCAAACTGCTCGACGAGGTGGTGGTGGTGGGCTATGGAACCATGAAGAAACGCGACGTCACCGGAGCAATCACCTCCATCTCGAGCGAAGCCATCGAAAAGAAGATGGCAACCAACGTGTTCGAGGCACTGCAAGGCACCACCGCCGGTGTGCAGGTCGTGTCGGGTTCGGGACAACCCGGCGAATCGTCGGCTATCAAAATTCGCGGCACATCGACCTTCGCCGCCGAAGGTGTTACACCATTATATATAGTCGACGGCATACCCTTAGAGAGCATCGACGGCATCAACACCAACGACATCGCCTCCATGGAGATACTCAAAGATGCCGCCTCGGCAGCCATCTACGGCTCGCGCTCAGCCAACGGCGTCATCATCATCACTACCAAGAGCGGACAGGAAGGCAAGGCACGCATCGACATCAAGTACAACCACTCGTGGGGAAAGCTGTCGCACAAAGTAGCGCAGACCAACCGCGCCGAGCGACTGCAATACGACCGCTACCGCAAGGAGTTCTTCGAGCAATATGGCGGGGGCAGCCCCACCGAGAGCGCCGACATCCTGAACGATCCGCTCAACGTCTTCTTCAATGTCGACAACGACTACCTCGACCTCATCACCCACACTGCCCAGAAAGACCAAATCGACATCAGCGTGGGCGGCGGCACCAAGAAGATGAAATACTTCATCAACACCGGATACTACAACGAGCGGGGCATCATCCCCAACACCGCCTTTCAACGCATCAACACCCGCATCAACTCCGACTACTCGCCCACCGACTGGATGAACATGGGTAGCCGCATCTCACTGACCTACTCGCAGAAGCGGGGATTAGACGAAGGCACCCTGCTCAATGCCGTGCTCATCCGCCGTCCCTACTTCAACACCTACTACCCCGACGGATCGCTGGTGGGCGTGTTCAACGGACAGAAGAACCCCATTGCCCAGATTAACTACACCACCGACTTCACCGATTCGTACAAGGCAAACTTCTTTCAGTTCTTCGAGTTCAAGTTCTCCAAGTACCTCAAGTTTCGTGCACACCTCAATGCCAACTTCTACCTCGACAAACGGAAGAAGTTAGAGCCGAGCCTCATCACCGACGAGTGGCAGAAGCAAAACAAAGGCTACTCGTACAACTACCTGAACTGGAACTGGCTGAACGAAGACTTCCTGACCTACGCCCGCAAGTTCGGCAACCACAACCTGAGCCTCATGGCAGGCTTCAGCGCCCAGCAGTGGCGTTACGAGAACGAGACCTTCGTGGGACTGAACGCCTCCACCGACTTCATCTACACCATGAACGCCTTTGCTGCCGGATTGGATTTATCGTCGACCGGTTCCCGCCTGACCAACCACTCCATGGCGTCGCTCTTTGCCCGCATCACCTACGACTACAAGGGACGCTACCTCTTCACCGCCAACATGCGTCGCGACGGCTCTTCGCGTTTTGCCAAAGCCAACAAGTGGGGAAACTTCCCCTCCGTATCGGCAGGATGGCGCTTCTCCGACGAAGCCTTTATGAAGTGGACTAAGCCCGCGCTGACCGACGGTAAGATTCGCGCCAGCTACGGCATCACGGGCAACGAGTCGATCGGCAACTACGACTATATCTACGCATACACCCCCGGCTCTATCTACGACGGTGTGGGCGGTGTACGTCCCTCGCGCATCGGCAAGGACAACCTGAAGTGGGAAGAGACCCGTCAACTCAATCTCGGTCTCGACCTGAATTTCTGGAACAGCCGATTGAATATCACCGTCGACTACTACGACAAGTACACCGACGGACTGCTTGCCAACTACCAGTTGCCTAAAGAATCGGGCTTCTCGTATGTCAAGACCAACGTAGGCGCCATGAGCAACCGCGGTATCGAGATAGCCCTGTCGGGCGACCTCATCCGCACCAAGAACTGGACCTGGAACGCAGCCTTCAACCTCTCTAAGAACATCAACCGCATCGAGAAGCTCTCCGAAGATACCCCCTATATGGAAGGCGACCTGTGGTGGATGCAGGAAGGCGGACGTGTAGGCGACTTCTACGGCTTCCGCAGCGCAGGCATCTTTGCCTACGACCAGTCGAACGCCTTCACCGACAACTGGGAACAGTTGACCCCCCTCTTCAAGGACGGCATCTTCCAAGACAAGTACCTGCTGAACGGACAGCCCTACTCCGGCAACGTGCAACAGAAGAAGCTGCCCAACGGCAAACCCTTCCGCGGCGGCGACTACAACTGGACAGAACCCGAAGCCTCGCGCGACGGCATCATCGACGACAACGACCGCATGGTGATCGGCAACGCACTCCCCTCCGTCACCGGCGGACTGAACACCACGCTGACCTGGAAGAACATCTCCCTCTATCTCGGCTTCTACTACTCGCTGGGCGGGAAGATCTACAACTCGGCAGAGCACAACCGTAACATGTTCAAATACACCGGTACCACCCCGTCGCCTACCGTCATCAACACGATGTGGCTCCACCCGGGCGATCAAGCCACCTATCCGCGTCCCTACAACGACGAGTTCAACAACGCCCGCTACGGCAACTCGTTCTATCTGGAAGACGCCTCATTCATTCGCCTGCAAAATGTACGTGTCGCCTACGAACTACCCAAAAATTGGATACAGCGATTCCTGCTGAAAGACATCAACGTCTATGCTTACGCCAACAACTTGCTGACATGGACCAACTACTCAGGCTTCGATCCCGAGTTCTCGACCTCCAACCCGCTGCAACTCGGCAAAGACAGCTACCGCTACCCGCGCAAACGGGAATACGGCATCGGATTTACCGCTAACTTTTAATTTCAATGAAGACAGCTATGAAACAGATAACATATATCATCGGAGCCTTCTGCATGGCTCTGTCACTGACCGGCTGCACCGACTTCCTGAACGAAGAACCGGTCAGCGAGATTCCCGCCGACCAGATGTGGAAGACCGCCCGCGACGCCAAAGCCGGCGTAAACGAAATCTACGGATTGCTGCGCACCACCCTGCGCGAGAACTACTTCTACTGGGGAGAGTTCCGCTCCGATAACGTATCGGCAGGCGCACCCGTCATGGCAGACCAGGCACGGGTCATCAACAACCTCATGTCGACCGACGAACGGTGTGCGCGCTGGACATCGCTCTACCAGACCATCAACCAAGCCAATCTCGCCATCAAGTATGTGCCCCGCATCAGCATGCCCGAGGTAGCCAGTCGTAACGACTACTTGGGACAAGCTTATGCACTGCGTGCACTCTGCTACTTCTACGCCATCCGCGTATGGGGCGATGTGCCGCTCTTCACCGAGCCGACAGAGAACTACTCGGAAGCTATCTACAAGGAGCGGACAGACCGCAACCGCATCATCGAGCAGCTCATCCTGCCCGACCTGAAGCAGGCGGAAGCGTTGATAGACCGCACCAAGAACCTCGAACGCAAACGCATCTCCATCTGCGGCGTATGGGCAATCATGGCAGATGTGTATATGTGGATGCAAGAATACAACCTCGCCGACCAAACCATCGACAAGATGGCAACCATCTCATCGGGCGGCAAGCGCTTTGTAGACTTCGAACCCTCCATACAGACGTGGAAGACCATGTTCACCGAAGAGCTGAACAACAAGCCCTCCGACGATACCCCCGAGAGCGACGAGTATGCCACCAAAGAGCTGATCTTCCTCATCCACTTCAACATGGACGAAGTGGGAACCAACGGATACAGCTACATGTATCAGTGGTTCTCGGGGTCGGGAAACCGCGCCGCCGTGCTCTCCGATAAGTTCATGAGCCTCTTCGACGAAGCCGACATGAAGAACGACCTGCGCAAAGACTATACCGTGAAGAACTACCAGAACGGCAACGAGCTGCGCAAATATATGGCAGGCGACATCAGCAACTCGCTCAACAAAACCTGCACCGTGGCATATCCCGTCTACCGTTACAGCGACATGCTGTTGCTGCAAGCCGAAGCCCGTGCCCGATTAGGCAAGTGGGAAGAGGCGCTCGACTTGGTGAAGAAAGTACGCGACCGCGCCGGACTGAACACCCCCACCTCCATTGCCTTCGGCTCGGAAGACGAACTCATCGACTACATCCTGCGCGAACGACAAGTAGAGCTGGCAGGCGAAGGACGCCGCTGGTTCGACCTGCTGCGCACCGGACGCTGGAAGCAGGTGATGCAACCCATCAACGGCATGTCGCAAGAGGGCAACGAACTCTTCCCCATCCACTACTCGCACCTGCTGGAGAACCCCAAGCTGATACAGAATCCTTATTATGGTAACAAGTAAACAAGACAAGAACAATGAAAACGAAAATATACACCCTGTTGATGTGCTGCCTGATGCTTGCCGGTTGCGGATTAGACTTGCAGCAAGACTACGACTATAAGCCCTCCGTAGACGACCCGCACGTCTATGTCACTGCCTGGGAATATTTTCAGGCAAACCCCGAACAGTTCTCCGAGCTGACGGAAGCCATCGAGTACACCGGCCTGAAGGAGTATTACGCCCAAAACCAGAAGATGTACACCTTCCTCGCCCTGAACAACGACGGCATGAAAGCCTATCGCGAAAGCGTGTTCCCCGGCAAAGCCTCCATCAGCGAGTGCGACCCCGACAAGGTGCGCAACATGCTGCTCTACCACATTGTCGACGGCGAGTACAGCTCATACGGACAGTTACAGGTAGAACCCATGTTTGTACTGACCCTGCTCGAAGGCGAACAGGGACTAATGACCATCACCGTATGGAAGAACCCTTGGCAGGCCGCCGTGGGCAAGATCTTGGTGAACCAGACCGGCTCCAACGGCAAATCGCCCCAACGCAACGCCAAGACGAGCAACATACTGCCCACCAACGGTGTCATTCACATCTTCGACAAGTATTGCTATTATCAGAAATAACCCTCACTCCCGTAAATGAATATCACTATGATTCGCAAATTATATACCCTGCTGCTCGTCGGGCTGTGCCTGTTGCCTGCTGCCTGCAGCGATAAGAACGACGTAATCGACCCCGATGCGGCTGCGCCCGTCATCAAGTTTCCGATGGCACAACTGGCTGTCGACCTCAACCAGGCAGACAACCTGCCGGTGGTTGCCGTGATACAATCGGAAGCCGGACTGCAACGCGTCACGCTGCACATAGAAACGACCACCGGCATCGAAGAGTACGCCACCGTGACCGACTTCTTCAACCCCAACGCCTACAGCCTGACCGAGCGTCCGAGCTACGATGCCGGATACCGCGCCTTCATCGTCGAAGCGACCGACCTGCTGAACCACACCACTAAAGCCACCCTGCCCGTAGCGGTGACCGATGTGATAGAGCGTCCCGTCATTCTCTTCTCGCCCGAACAGATTGTCTACGACGAGATGGAAGACAACCCCACCATACCGCGCACCACCTTCCGCGTCACCTCCGAAGCCGGACTGACCCATGTCGAGATGACCCTTGTCTCTGCCGACGGACAGAAGGTCATAGCCTCCGTATCGCAAGACGGAGCAACCGAGTACTCGTTCGACGAGATGATTGACTACAAGGAGGGCGACCGCGGCTTCAAGGTGAAAGCCGAAGATACCTACGGACAGATTACCATCGCTACCCTGCCCGTGATCTACCGCACCATCCCCGTGCCCGTAGTGACACCTGCGGAGCACACCCTCTTCGCCGGCACCGACGAACCCACCCGCATCCCCATGCAGATAAGCTCTGTGCGCGGGTTGCAAGAAGTGGTTATCTACCGCATCGAACAGGGAACGGAGACCGAAGTACTGCGCGAAACCATGAACGGCGAACACGAACTGGACTACACCCCCGCCGTGATGCTGACCGATGCCACCGGACAACTCAAGGTGGTGGCTTCCGACGGACGAAACGGCAAAGAGGGAGTGACGTACATCAAGACGTATGTCAACATGGAGGTAGCTACCGTCTATGTAGGCAGCCAAGTGCTTGCCAACACGGCACATGCGCTCTATCCCGAAGCGTTCGGCATCGTATCGCTCAACGACCTGAAGAGCTACCCGGTCGACTATGCCATCGCCAGCGAAGACAACGGTAAGAATGTCGACTTCAAGTTCTACTGCTTCGGCGGCAGTGCCGTGCCGCGCCTTTACTCGATGGATAACACCGGCAAAGACGGCGAGTTTGCCGGCTCTACCGGCAAGCTCTCCGCCATCAAGGTAAAGAACCAGACACGCTTCGCCATCCTCACCGGCTTCGACTACGACCATGCCACCAAGGCATCGATCGCCACAATCCTGTCGAGCACCATCAGCAAGGCGGAACTCAACCCGTTTGCCGTAGGCGACATCATCGCCTTCCGCACCGGAGGCAGCTCAACCGCGGGCGGCGGGCGCATCGGCGTGATGAAGGTGGTCGACATGACCGCACCCAAAGCGCTGGTACCTACCAATGCCACCGCACGCGTGATGACGTTGGAAATCAAGTTCCCCAAACAGTAACCCCGATGAAGCAATTCATGCTCTCCATAGCGCTATGCCTCCTTGCCGCGCTGCCCCTCACGGCGCAGAACGGCAAGAAGGTGTATGCCGACTATCACGGCGTGCGCTACACCCGCCAACACGACGGGAAGCTGGGACGTTGGGAGATGTATGCCAACACGGAGAAGTCGGCAACCGGCAGAAAAAGCCTCTGTTACAACGCCGACCTGATGGATGCCGACCGGCACCACCGGATAGCATCCGTCACCTATCCGCACGTGGGGATGCAGTCCGACTTAGACCCCGATTATCTGGAATATCAAATTCTAACGGCTAAGAGCGCCGGCATAGACGGCTTCTTTATTGAGTGGGGATTTATGCCCCACGAGAACAACGACCTGCTGCGCGCCATGCAGCCCGTGGCTGCCCGCTACGGGTTCGAGATCGGTGTCAACTGGTGCGACGGATGGCTCTACTACGACTGGATTACGAAGATTTATCCCGAGATAAACAGCCGCGAAGCCAAGACTGCCTACATGGCAAAGTGCTACCAGTATCTGATAGACAGCGTGTTTGCCGCTCCTACCGCCCCGTTGGTCAACGGCAGACCGGTGTTCTACCACTTCGGACCGGGCGCCACGCCCGACGAGTTCCGCACCGTGCTGGCTGCCGCCCGTCTGCCCGAAGGCATGCTCCCTCCCGCAGGCTTGCGCCGCTGGGCAGATTGGGGGACGCTTGCCGACAACCGCTACATCCCCGTGACATACAGCGAAGAGATGGAGCGCTGGAAGCAGTTGGGCGAGATACCTACCGCATGGCTGCCTGCCCGTGTGCGTCCGCGCGATGCCCGACATGCCGACTGGGACAACTATGCCACCCCCGACGATGCCGTTGAGTTTATGAAGCCCTTCCGCGATTCCGTCTGGCACACGCCCCGCGAGCGCTATCCGGTCAAGTCGGGCTTTGCCATGCCGGGTATGGACAACCGCGGATGTGCCGGATGGGGACGTGCACACTTCTACTACATCCCGCGCGACAAGGGCGATACCTACCGGCGAATGTGGGAGTTCTGCACCGACGAAAAGGAGCATTTAGACATGATGTTCATCGCCTCGTGGAGCGACTATACCGAGGGACACGAGATAGCCCCCACGTGGGAGAACGGCGACCGCGAACTGCGCACCACCCTGCGCTACGCATCGATCTTCAAGGAGACTCATGCCGACGACCGCGGCATCCCGCTGCCTTATACACTCTTCCAACTGCGCAAAGAGGCAGCATTTCTGGAGCAGTCGAAGCAGGAAATGAGCGCGACGCGCCGCGAACTCGACCACGCCGCGCTCCTGATCAGCCGTGCCGATTATGCCCCGGCCGCTGCCTTGCTCACCCAAGTAGAAAACAACCTGAAGGAGCTGCGAAGCGCCATCCCCACCGAGATGAAACGCCTGCGCCAAGCAGAGCTGACCCTCAGCGGCAAACAGAAGAGCGACGGATACAATCCGGCAAACCAAGCCGTCACCGTAGCGCTGCCCCGCGAACTGGTTGCCCGACTGCAACGCAGCCATTACGAGGGCGAACTGTACTTTGAATACTTGGACAAAGGTGCCGAGACGCTCTTCATCCGCTCCTCGACCCGACGCGAACCGCAAGAGCCGTTCAAGATCGTAGCCCGACTGCGCACCGACAACAGCGGCGAATGGAAGCGGGCACGGATACAGCTGTACAAGGAAAACATTGTCTACGGATTCAACATGCCTACATTCTACATCAAAGGAAACGTACTCATCCGTAACTTGTCGTTGGGATATACGATATACGGAGAATAAAGATACCACACTCATGAAGAAACTTTTTTATACCATCTTACATACTTGGTGCCTGTTGGCATCCGTACCTACCGTCATGGCGCAGCCCCGCGTCACCTATACGATCAACGACGGCTGGCGGTTTTTCCGCGAAGGTGTTGTCGGCGAAGAGACGGTCAGCATCCCCCACACTTGGAACGCGTCCGACGGCGACGACGACACGCCGGGCTACTACCGGGGCGAAGCTTGGTATCGCCGACAGCTCTTTGTCGACCGCAGTCAGGAAGGACGACAGGCAATCATCTATTTCGAGGGTGCCAATCAGGAGGTGCAGCTCTATCTGAACGACCGCTTCATCGGCACACACCGCGGCGGCTACACCCGCTTCTGCTTCGACATCACCGCGGCGTTGCGCTACGGCGAAGAGAACTCAATCGCCATTCGTGTGAGCAATGCGCACAACCCCGATATTCCCCCGCTCTCTGCCGACTTCACCTTCTATGGCGGCATCTATCGCGACGTCTACCTGCAGTTTCTGAATCCGGTGCACGTGACAGTCAACGATTATGCCTCGTCGGGCGTCTACATCCGCACGCCGCAGGTAGAGCGCAGCGAAGCATCGGTCGAGGTCACCGCGCTGCTCACCAACGACACCCGTCGCCCTGCCGAGGTGCTGGTAGAACACTTGGTCTGCAATGCCGACGGCAAAGAGGTGGCACGGCAGCGGCACACCGTCAGCCTGCGTGCGGGGGAGACGAAGCGCAAGGTAGCCAAGCAGATACGCATCAAGTCTCCGCACCTGTGGAGCACCCACGACCCTTACCTCTACCGCGTACACACCCGCGTGCTCGACACGCGCAACGGTACACTGCTCGACGAGGTGGTCAACCCCCTCGGCTTGCGACGGTTCAAGTTCGATACCCGACAGGGCTTCACCCTCAACGGAGAGCCGTGCAAGTTGGTAGGTACGGCGCGCCATCAGGACTACTACCGCGCGGGCAATGCCCTTCGCGACGAGATGCACGTGCGCGACGTGCTGCTCCTGAAAGCCATGGGCGGCAACTTCCTGCGTGTGTCGCACTATCCGCAAGATCCGGTGGTGATGGAGATGTGCGACCGCTTGGGCATACTCACCTCCGTCGAGATACCGGTGGTCAATGCCGTGACCGAGAGCGAAACATTCCTGCACAATGCCGTCGAGATGGCGCGCGAAATGGTGCGGCAAGACTTCAATCATCCGTCGGTGGTGATGTGGGGAACCATGAACGAGGTGCTGCTTCGCCTGCCCTACACCGACAGTCTGCGGTTGGAGCGCTACTACCGCTTCACCGAACGGGTAGCCCGCCGCCTCGACGAGGTGGTGCGCGAGGAAGACCCGTCGCGCTACACCATGATGGCGTACCACAACGCCCCCGCACGCTACGAGGCGGCACACCTGACCGACATCCCCATGATTCAGGGGTGGAACCTCTATCAGGGGTGGTACGAGCCGAACATCAATGAGTTCCAACAGCTGCTCGACCGCCATCACCGGGTCTATCCCGACAAGGTGCTCATGGTGACGGAGTACGGACCGGGCGTCGACCCGCGACTACACTCCTACACGCCCGAGCGGTTCGACTTCTCGCAGGAGTATGGCTTGTATTATCACCGCCACTACCTGCAAGCCATCCTGGAGCGTCCGTTCATTGCCGGCTTCAGCTTGTGGAACCTGAACGATTTCTACTCCGAATCGCGCATCGATGCCGTGCCGCACGTCAACAACAAAGGCATCACGGGATTGGACAGAGAGCTGAAGGATACGTATCATTTCTATCAGGCTGTGTTTGCCCCGCAACCGGTGCTCGTCATCGGCAACCGCCAATGGCTGGCGCGCGGCGGCACAGCCAACCGCGGCGACAGCGTGTGCGTACAGTCGGTGCCGCTCTTCTCCAATGCCGACGAGGTAGAGCTGTTTGTCAACGGCAAGAGCTTGGGACGCAAGCAGCCGGAAGCGTGTTGCGCTTCGTTCGAGGTGCCCTTTACCGGGGGTGAGAACCGATTAGATGCCGTAGCGGTGGTCGACGGTCGGACGATACGCGATGCCCTGACCGTTTCGTTTCAGATGGTGCATCGCTACCCGCGGGCACATACTTTCACGGAGATGAACGTGATGCTGGGGTCGCCACGCTACTTCGACGACCGGACGTCGCACACGGCATGGATTCCCGAACAGCCCTACCGCCCCGGTAGCTGGGGCTTTGTCGGCGGAACGCCTTACCGCCGGAAGAGCGGCTTCGACACCTTGCCGGGCACCGACATTGACATCTTCGGCACCGACTGCAACCCTATCTACCAGACGCAGCGCGTCGGCATCGAGGCATTCAAAGCCGATGTACCCGACGGGGTCTATACCGTCTGCCTCTATTGGGCCGAACTGGAATCGAAAGAGAAGAGAGAGACGCTGGTGTACAACTTGGGAGCGGATATAGCCGACAGGAGCGATGCAGCCGACACAAGCCGTACCTTTGCCGTCTCCATCAACGGCACCACCGTGCTCGACGAGGTCAATCTTGTCCGCGACTACGGCTATGCCCGTGCCGTGATGCAGAAATTCACCGTCAACGTAGAAGCCGGCGCCGGACTAAGCGTCGACTTCCACAAGAAGAAGGGCGAACCGGTACTGAATGCCATTCGGATATACAAAGGGTTATGAAAGGATTTATAAGATGATGAAACGCCTGGTACGTTACTGCCTCTTCATCGCGCTCTCGCTCGGAGCGGGACATGTTTATCCCGCGACGGCGGGACACGACACGCTCGATATCTATCTCTGCATCGGTCAGTCTAACATGGCCGGACGCGGCATCATCACCGACGCCTACCGAGATACCCTGAAGCATGTCTATCTGCTCAATGGCGAGGGTGCGATGGAGGCGGCGTGCCATCCGCTGAACCGCTACTCCTCCATCAGGAAAGAGCCGGGAATGCAGAAAGTAGGTCCTGCCTACTCGTTTGCCGAAGCCCTGACCGGTCGCACAGGCAGAGCTATCGGTCTGGTGGTCAATGCCCGCGGCGGAAGCTCCATCAACGCATGGCTGAAAGGTGCCGATGAGGGCTATTACGACGAAGCCTTATCGCGCTTGCGGCAAGCGCTGAAGTTCGGCAAGCTGCGCGGCATCATCTGGCATCAGGGCGAAGCGGACAGTAAGTACCCCGAGAGCTATATGGCAAAGCTGCAACAGTTGGTAAGCGACCTGCGCACAGACTTGGGCGACCCGTCCTTGCCCTTCGTCGTGGGTGAACTGGCAAGATGGCTTCCCGCCTCGCCTGCCTTCAACCGGATGTTGCGCAAGGTGTCGCGCTACATTCCCTATACCGCCTGTGTATCAGCGCGCGGACTGACACCGCTGATAGACAAGACCGATCCGCACTTCGATGCGGCGAGTCAGGAGAAGCTGGGGAAGAGGTATGCGACCGTGCTTACAAACGTTCAATCTCTTCGCGCGACAGCCCGGTGATGTCTATGAGGGTGTCAATGGGGTAGTCGTGCTGCTCTTGGGGAGTCATGTTGTTCAGAAGCATCTTTTCACGGGCTTCGGGCAATCCGGGAGCGGTTGCGTTGGCAGGAATATCGCCCGTCTTCAAGTAGCTGATCCATTCGTCTAACGGGGTAACAGCCAGGAAGCGTCCTGTGAGTATTATTTTCTCAATTCATTTTCAATATCTTCGATGGACGGCAATGAGCTTTTAAAATCTTCGGGCATAAAATTTATACCTTCGTATGCCGATATTCCAAGTGGTTGATTATATCCCTCTAAGGAATATTGGGCGAACACATTACTTTATCTCTTTATCTTATCGGGCAGTAGCCTGTTTTTTCAACCAGAGATTGACCCTGTTCGGAAACCATCCATTTCAATAAAGCCGTCACTTCCGGCTTCTTATTGTCTGCCAAAGTCACGGCAAAAAACTGCGAAGCCAGCGGATAGTCGCCATTGCTTATCGTCTCCATATCCGGATAAACGCCGTTTACTTTCAGAATCTTCACTTGGTTGTTTTGGGTCATCTCGTTCACATAGAACCGGAAAGAGAAACCGATGGAGTTTCCATAGTTTGCATAATCGGCTGTTTGGGATACGATTCCACCCATGCCTCCAATCAAATCCTCTTTGGGCGGCTTCATGATGGTTTTTCCTTGCATGAAACGGACAAAAGCGGTTTGGCTGCCGCTGTTCTCATTTCGTTGAAAGGCACGAATGATTTCACCTCGACCGCCCAATGCTTGCCAGTTGGCGATTTTGCCTGTATAAATATCCTGCAATTGTGCTACGGTTAAATCGTCCACGGGATTGTGGGCGTTGACAAAAAAGACAAAAGCCTCTTTGCCTATCGGGGTGTAGTTGAATAGTACCCCTGCTTCTTCCGCCATCTTTAGCTGCGCTTCCGATGGAGGTGCCACAAAAATAATATCGGCCTCTCTGTTGATGAGCCTTTTGTATGCCCAAATCGTGTTGTTGCAACGCACCTCACCGGCATATCGGGGATAATCTTTCTCAGGATAGACCGCCCGTGCAAAAGCGGAATAGACCGGATACAAAGCGGTGGCACCATCCAACAAGGGCAAATTCGTATCTATACGCAACGTAGAGGTGCTATCCAATTTGGCGGCAAGCGTGTGCTCGCCAAACGGGGCATATAGGCTCAGATCAACAGACTGCCGCATGCGGGGAATGCTTCTGTCATAAGCGCTCCTTACTTCGTGAATCGCACACGATGCAAGCATCAACGAACCAAATATCAGCCAAATCATTTTCATCTTCTTGGGGGGGATTATATGGAACATATTCAAATAGACACATATCAATAGCGTAACTATGCCGACGGAAATATACGGCACATAGAATTTGCCGATACCCGCAAGGGAGACAATAATGACCCCGCAGAAGCCGGCGAATAAGGCAAACACAACCAGTATGACATACAGTACATGTTTCATAACCTATTGTTTTAGTGAATGATGCCGCAAAAGTAATATATAAAAACCATATAGCTGATATAAATAAAGGGGAAACGGGAAAAATGAAAGTTTACCTCAAAAGCTGAGCATGAAATGCCTCAAAAGCTGAGCATGATATAGGAGAGATTCTTCACAGCCTGCTGCAAGACATTGCCACAGTCAGCTGCAAGACACTGCCACAGCCTGTTGCAAGACACTGCCACAGCCTGCTGCGAGACATTGCCACAGCCTGCTGCAAGGCATCTACACAGGCTCCTGCGAGGGTGTGACGCCAATGTAGAGCGTTTGGGTGAGCACGCGCAGGTTGTTGGACACTCTGCCTGAGACGTACTGCGTGGTGAGTGTCAGCGTGTATTCGTCGTTGTCCAATCCGTCGGGGAGGAGGATGACCAATTTCGCGGGTGAGTTGAGGGCGATCCTGTCGGAGGTGAGGCGGGTTGTCTTGCCTTTGCTGTCGGTCAGGGTGATGCCGACGCTTGGGTCGTCGCCCACTATTTTGAGGTTTTTTCCCATCAGGGTGTAGTTGCGTCCGGCGGTGGCGCTGAAATCTTGTGCGTGGGTGGAAGCGTCTTCACCGGCAGAGATGTAGGAGCCGGTGCGTTCGCCCAGAATCTTGACGGTGGTGTCGGAAATCTGCGCCAGCAGCTCCTTGCCTTCGCGAATGGATACGTAAATGGAGTTGTGCTCCTTGTCCCACGTATTGTGGCGGACGGTGCCTTTGAATTGCGCCACGAAGCGGCACAAACCGGTGTTGACGCTATTGCCGTCGCACACCTCTTCGGCGATGACCTCCTTATAGAGCGAGATGCACGACTGCATAATCTCGCGACGGATGCCGGGGTTCTTTTTTACCATTAAGTCCAAGAGATTATCTTCGTTCAAGCTGCGGGCGACGTCGAGGATGAGATACTTGTCATTCTTGTCGTCGGCTGTGAGCGGGTTGTCGGTCAACCAACCTTTCAAAACATGCTTTGCCATTGGCTTCGTTTTCTAATCATACATTCCTATTCGTTTGCTTCAGAGCCGGTTCGGTAACCCGCTCTTAGGCGGCGCGAAATTCCCAAAAGCGGCGCAGATACGCAAATATCTCCCGCTCTTTTCTGCCTTATGCGCCGCTTTTTATGGTTTGTTAGCAGGAGGAAGAGGGGGGCTTCGTTGAATATATTGTCAAGTAGTTGTATATATCGTCTCGGGTGAGTATCTTTGTCGGGGCTTGCAAAGGGCAAGTGAGATTATTAACGTGTGTATGCAAAATGTAATTTGGATGGTATGGAAATAAAGACAGCAAAGACAGCAAAAGAGTGGATTGAGGAAGGTGATAAACTCTACGATGTACAAAAGTATGAGGAAGGCATAATTTGTTATGACAAGGCTCTTGAATTGGATCCACAGAACGATTTGACATGGAATTCCAAAGGTAATGCGTTGCGCTCTTTGGGTCGTTACGAGGATGCCATCACATGCTATGATAAAGCCATTGAACTGAATCCGAAAAACGATGCATTGCTTTTCAAAGGCATTTTATTGAACCATTTAGAACGCTACAAGGAAGCTATTGTATGCTTAGATAAAGCCATTGAGCTGAATCCGCAGGATTGTTGGGCGTGGAGTACCAAAAGTGATGCGTTGCGCGCTTTGGATCGTAATGAGGAAGCCATAGCCTGCTATGACAATGTTCTTGGATTGAATCCGCTGGACGATGAGGCATGGTGTCTCAAAGGTTCTGCGTTGAACTCTTTAGAACGTTACAATGAAACAATTACATGCTACGAAGAAGCCCTTGATCTGAATCCGCAGAACGTTTGGGCATGGAATGCCAAAGGGTATGCATTCATCTCCTTAGGACATTACGATGAAGCAATTACATGCTTTGATAAAGCCTATGAGTTGAATTCTGAACCCGATGGAGGATGGGGTAATGCAGCATCGGTTTCTCTCTACAAGCAAATATCCAATCGCCTCTCACTCGAAAAAACCGGAAAAGAGATATACTATAAATGTATCTTCATCCTATCTCGTTCAATTCTTAATCGACTTCATGCAAGAGATGAAGCTGAACAGGGCGTGGCGCATTATACTACTCCGAAGATGTTGAACGTGTTGATATTGGATGACCTACCCCTTTCCAAACTTCGCTTACATCTAATCAATCTATCGAATGACTGTAGCGAGGGGCGTACGCTGATGGATTATCTGTACGGGAAATACATTCCCATAGAGGATAACGGTATTATCGCATTGTCCGCCAGCTTCACATTCAATCAAGATTGTCTGAATCAATTTAGATTGTATGGCAAGGATGATAACAGGGAAAAGGAAGGAGCCGGTGTAAGCATTATAGTGAAAAATACTTTCTTTGAAAGTACATCAAAAGCGCCATCTGACAGAATGATAAGACTAAACGCAGAGATAACAATGATACGTGATCCGGGAACGGAAGAAACGCTCGAAGATCCGTATCAAGATCAGAAAGAAACTTTGTATCGCTGCATGTATGTAGATCCCGAAACCCAACAGGTAATTGCTTTGGGGCAAAGAGAAGAGTACACTTTTTATCGCGATAGGCTCAAGGGTAACGAAGATGACGAGACAAAGAAGCGTATAAAGGAAAGCGTCGGAAAAACGATAGAGGGTTATCGCACGAAAATGAATGTATTAGTGAAGAGAGTGCAAAAGACAATGGATGAGATTCTCAAAATTGTGAAAGAGAATGAGTTGGATTTCAATATCGTCGCCGAATTGCTGGTAGACCTGCGTTGCCTGACCAAGCATGTGGCGTTCAGAGAGGAGCAGGAGTGTCGAATCGTAAAAGTAACAGACTATACAACAGATAAAAGAGTAAAGCACAGCAAGGATTACCACCAACTGTATATGGAGTATCTGCCGTTAGTAACCGACCGCGACAAAGGGGCTCATCACGTCAAAGCCGTCTGCTTTGGTCCGCACTTCAAATACCGCGAAGTCTACGCTGCCGAACTTAGAAAGATTGGAATACCGTCGAGACAGTCAAAGCATCCGCTGGCATAAGCGATAAAGTAATCCATTCCCCCGTGTTTCCAATTACTTCCGGAGTGATAGCTTGATTTTCATTTCGTTGGCAACATAATTTCGTTTATTCGTTCTACATTTGTAGTCGATAACATAAAAACCATAGCAATGATGAAGGAAGAAGAGTTGTTCCCGAGCGCACACGAACCGTATGAACCCTATTTACCGACATCGGAAGCAGAACGTATGAACTTTCCGGCATCTGCCTTTGAACCGCATGACATCCCCCCGCAGGTATTGGAAGACATCCGCATTTCACGAGAAGAATATGCACGCGGAGAGTATTACACGCAGGAAGAGGTGCATGCAATGTTTGAAGAATGGTGTAAGGAATGGGAAAATTGAAGGTTTGCTTATCATTTGCACTGCGGGCTGAAAGCCCTAAACAGGCTGAAAGCCTATGCCTGAAAGGCTCCTAACCCAGCCCAACCCAAGGGAGCGAAGCGACCGGCAGGGTGGGGTTACAGGTTGGTTTTTCCTTTTTCCGGCGCGCTGTAAGCGCAGTATATTATCTCATAGTATGCTGCCCTTTCAGGGCGCACGTGACTGATATACATAAAACTAACCCCACCTGCCGGTCGCTTCGCTCCCTTGGGTGGGGCTGGGGTAGGAGCCTTTCAGGCATAGGCTTTCAGCCTGTTTGGGGCTTTCAGCCCGCAGTGCTTTCGCCGACCGTTGGTTCAGCCTGTTTGGGGCTTTCAGCCCGCAGTGCAAATGATAAACAAACTTTCAATTTTCCCATTCCTTGCACCATTCTTCAAACATAGCATGCACCTCTTCCTGCGTATAATACTCTCCGCGTGCATATTCTTCTCGCGAAATGCGGATGTCTTCCAATACCTGCGGGGGGATGTCATGCGGTTCAAAGGCAGATGCCGGAAAGTTCATGCGTTCTGCTTCCGATGTCGGTAAATAGGGTTCATACGGTTCGTGTGCGCTTGGGAACGACTCTTCTTCCGTGGCTAAATAATCTTTTTTCTTCATCATTGCTATGGTTTTTATGTTATCGGCTACAAATGTAGAACGAATAAACAAAATAATGTTACCGACAAGATGAAAATCAAGCAATTATTCCAGAAGTAACTGAAATATAGTATCTTTGTCGCACATTCAGAAGCAAAAGTTATGTATAAACCCATAGAAATAGACAGGACGCAGCTCACCATGATGGGAGTGCCTTTCCCCGATTTGCAAACGCTCAACAGCGTGGCACAAGCCATTGGCTCCAATATGTACGAAGGTTTTGAACCTACCGAAAAACTTATTCGATTGTATCTGGATGTCAGGGCAGGCAAAATAGACGATGCTCACTTTCTGGCAGCATTAAAGGAGGCATTATGAGCGGTTACAATTATATAGACTTGGATTATACCTATTCCGATCCTCGAACCGGATTATTACAATACTTCTCACACTTGTCATTTACACTGCGGGCTAAAAGCCCCAAAAACAGGCTGAAAGCCTATGCCTGAAAGGCTCCTGACCCAGCCCAACCCAAGGGAGCGAAGCGACCGGCAGGTTGGGTTTACAGGTTGTTTTTCCATTTTCCTGCGCGCTGTAAGCGCAGCATCCTATTTTACATATTGCTCGAAAACCATTATTTTTGTCCTTCAAATAATGAAAACAATAATAAAATGTCACAATCTTTATCCCAGTTGTATGTGCATATCATTTTCCGCATACAGCACGATGCGATACCTATATTATCCGAGAGTACAACGGAACTCTATGCGTATATTGGCGGTATTATCTACCACAATCAATCTCATCTGAT
>JAISIN010000017.1 GCA_031262085.1 Prevotellaceae bacterium | reverse complement strand
TCGGGCTTCTCGGTATGTATGCTGAACACCGTGGTCAACCCCATGCTGAACCTGTTGGGCGGCGGCGGTAACAGAGGCAACCAGTACATACAGATTGGCGGCACGTTCAACTCGCTGGTCGGCACCCTTACCCCCATGGTGTGCGGCGCACTGATTGGCGACATCATGGCAAATACGCCCATCAGCAATGTCAATCCGGTGTTGTTCACCGCGATGGCAGTGTTTGCCGCTACCTTTGTCATCCTCTCGTTCATTCCCATTGCCGACCCTGAAGGAAGTACCAGCCAGACCAAGTTCGAGCGCAGCCCGTGGGCTTTCCGCCACTTCACGATGGGAGTTATCGCCATCTTTATATATGTAGGTGTCGAAGTAGGCACGCCGGGCATCCTGATGTCCTACCTCGCCAACACCACCGACGTCGGCGGCGGCTTGACCGTCAATGCCATGGCAACAGCCGGTTTCGTGTCGGGAACCTACTGGTTCATGATGCTCGTCGGACGTTTTGTCTTCGGCACCCTACTGGGCGGAAAGATTTCCAGCAAGATGCTGCTTACCTGTGCCTCTACCGTCGGTATCATATTGGTGCTGCTTGCCATCTTCATCTCGAAAGATGTCAAAACTTCAATGCCGGTATTCACCGGTAGCGGCTTCGACATGGCTACTGTGCCTATCAGCGCCCTCTTCCTCGTATTGGTAGGTCTGTGCACCTCCATCATGTGGGGCGGCATCTTCAATCTGGCAGTCGAAGGATTGGGTAAATACACCGCACAAGCTTCAGGCATCTTTATGATGATGGTAGTGGGTGGCGGTATTCTGCCGCTCGTGCAGGGAGGTATTGCCGATTTGGCAGGCTACATGCCCAGCTACTGGCTCATCATCGCAGGGTTGGCTTACATGCTGTACTATGCAGTGGCAGGTTGCAAAATTGTGAACACAGATATTCCTGTATAAACGGGTGTGCCGGTGCAGACACGTTACAAGTTGCATCGGCACATTCAATAATAAACTCAAAACAATATTACTATCATGGACATAGAACACGTAAGAAGTCGCTTCGTCAAGCACTTTGACGGAGCAACGGGAGTGGTATACGCTTCGCCCGGTAGAATTAATCTTATTGGTGAACACACCGATTATAACGGTGGCTTTGTCTTTCCCGGGGCAGTAGACAAAGGTATCGTTGCCGAAATTCGTCCCAATGGTACTAACACCGTATGCTGCTACTCTATCGATATGAAGGATTGGGTAGAATTTGGCTTAAACGAAGAGGATGCACCACGTACCAGTTGGGCAAAATACATCTTTGGTGTATGCCGGGAGATGATTAAACGCGGAGTCGATGTCAAAGGCTTCGATACATGCTTTGCCGGCGATGTACCTTTGGGTGCAGGTATGTCTTCGTCTGCGGCTTTAGAGAGTACGTATGCTTTCGCCTTGAACGACCTGTTCGGCGAGAATAAGATAGACAAGTTTGAATTGGCTAAGGTGGGGCAAGCCACCGAGCACAACTATGTGGGTGTGAACTGTGGTATCATGGACCAGTTTGCTTCTATCTTCGGTAAAAAAGGTAATCTGATTCGTCTGGATTGCCGCTCTTTGGAATACCAATACTTCCCGTTCGACCCGAGAGGGTACCGGTTGGTATTGGTCGATTCGGTGGTGAAACACGAGTTGGCATCGTCGGCATACAACAAGCGTCGGCAAAGCTGCGAAACGGTCGTTGCTGCCATTGCCCGGAAGTATCCGCAGGTAGAGTTCTTGCGCGACTGCACCATGGAGATGCTGCAGAGCGTGAAAGACGAAGTATCGAAAGAAGACTACATGCGATCCGAGTATGTCATCGAAGAGATTCAGCGCGTGCTCGACGTATGCGATGCGCTCGAACGGGGCGACTACGAAACCGTAGGGCAGAAGATGTACGAAACGCATCAGGGCATGAGCAAACTTTATGAGGTAAGTTGCGAAGAACTCGACTTCCTGAACGACGTGGCATTCGACTGCGGCGTGACCGGCTCACGCGTCATGGGTGGCGGATTCGGTGGGTGCACCATCAATCTGGTGGCGGATGAATTGTATGATACCTTTATCACCAATGTCAAAGAGAGATATAAAGCCAAGTTCGGCAAAACTCCGAAGGTGTATGATGTCGTGATTAGCGACGGCGCACGCAAGCTGACAGAATGACCTTAGACAGTCGGTTGGCATAACCGCTTTCAGGGAAAACGAAAAAAGGACGAAGTTCATTCGCCCTTTTTTCGTTTTTCCCTTTGTTTTTTTCTATCCCCATGTCACGTTCCCACCCTCTTCTTCGTCTTATCAGTACATGGAACTCAAACAATTCAAAAGAACCGTTCTTCCGCTTCGCGACAAGCTACTGGGCTATGCCCGGAAGCTGACCGATAGCCCGGAAGATGCCGAAGATGCCGTGCAGGAAGTCTTGCTCAAGCTATGGAATAAAAGGCTTGAACTGGAGCGCTGCCGCAACATCGAAGCGTTTGCCATGACCGTAACCCACCATCTCTGCATGGATATGTGGCGCAGTAAGCATGCTCCTGCCTTGTCGCTGGAGGAGGTGCAGATAGCAGCTACCGGACAAACACCTGTGCATCAGGTGGAGATGGACGACGAAATCAACTTGATGCACCGGCTTATTGACGCACTTCCTGCTCTGCAACGCACCATCATGCGAATGAAAGATGTCGAAGAGTACGAAACGGAAGAGATTGCCGCCATTACCGGTTGCGCTCCCGAAGCCATCAGGAGTAATCTGTCGAGAGCGCGCAAGAAGGTAAGAGACCACTATTTTGAAATAGTAAAAGAACGAAATCAATAAGTTACAATATGAGGATCGAATCATTAATCAACCGGTATTTCGACGGACAAACATCGTGCGACGAGGAGCGTGAACTACGCAGCTTCTTCGCTTCCGGACAAGAGGTGCCTGAACATCTGTTGGTCTACCGTCCGCTGTTTGTTTGTTTAGAACAGGAGGTGCAAACGCATCGGAACGAGTCAAAACAGGTAGCGAAATCCGTGGTACATCATCGTTTGTACTATATTCTGGGTACAGTGGCTGCTGTCATGTTGCTATTGACAGGTATTACCGGTATCGTGAAGTATCACCGTGCAGCGATGCCTGCCGACTATGTTATCATTGACGGCAAGCGATATACCGACGTCAACTTAATACGTGAGAAAGCACTGGATGCTTTTCAGGAGATTCAAACCTCTCCCGAAGAGTTATACGAATGGTCAACTGTCAAATAACTTCTAATCTTCGTCTATGATGATAAAAAGTCTTATACGTATCGCATTATGCGGCTTGCTGCTTCTCATTGGCACGCAAGTCAAGGCGCAAGAGGGTCTCAAGATAGCATCCGTCTTTGAAAAGTACAGCAAGCAGAAGGGCGCCACCTACGTCGTACTTACCCGCATGGAGACAGAGCTTTGGGATGCCAGCCTCTATAAAAGCCTGAAGCTGAAGCGGGCTGAAAAAGCTTTGCCTGATATTTACAGTTCTTTGGTCGCCGACAGCGAGCAAGCCAAAAAGATCAAAGAGGTGATTACCGACGGACAGATTCAGTCGGGCTACTACAGCTTGCCGCCGATAAGGGAAAACGTCAATCGCTTCATCCTGTTCCGGTTGGGGGCGAAAGGCGATGCCGTCTTACTCTATATTGAGGGCGAGATCAAAGACGAAGCGTTGCTCCGCTCCCTGTATGGCTTTTGAACAAGAATACTTATATCACAGAATTGATTATACATTTATAAATAAAAAGCACCTATGAAAGCAAGAATTATCATCTCCCTGCTGCTGACAATAGCTCTGTCGGCAACTGCTCAAGAGACCATCCCGCAAGATACCGCCCTGTATATTCACGGTCGGAAGGTGACGGTTCGCCAGCAAAACGACAAAATCAAAGTGAGTATCTTCGAATCGCGCCCGTCCGGCGATACCATTCAGTTGCAACAGGTCTTCGAAGGACTTTATCTGAATGGTCGTAGCATCGAACGCACCACTACCGTGTCTATTCCGCTCGTGACGAAAAGTCGTAAATATCGGTTCGACCCACACTATCCAGCTGTATTCCTTGGGTTTACCAAGCTGGCAGGTGGCGTGTTGCGCTATTCGGCAGCCGGTGATATACCTCAAATAGCCGGTAAAAGTAAGGAGTGGGGTATTAATTTCTGTAATGGCGGTATCGCTATATCTTCCGATAACCATTGGGGTATAACGTCTGCTATCGGTATAGCCCGTACGGAGTATAAATTAGACAATAATTATGGATTTGAAAGAGTCGACGGCATCACCGTATGCCAACCGGCAGCCGAAGGTCGGGTGTACCAAAAGAGTTGGCTGCGCTACTGGTCGTGGCGCATACCGGTCAGCATAGAGTGGCAAACCAAGTTCGGAAGCGAACGCGTTTTCATAACCGCCGGTCCCGAGTTTGAATGGCGCATGGGTATCACTTCGCGTGCCAAGTACGACAATAAAAAGCACACCTTAACCGGCAATCCCAACGTCAACCCCATTGGCTTGAATTTGTTGATGCAGGCAGGCTATGGCTGTTTGGGCTTTCATGCACGTTTGGCGTTGACACCGCTGTTTGAGAAAGAGAAAGGACCGGACGCCTATTCGGCATCGGTCGGCGTCGGACTTTATTGGTAATGTTTCGGCGGCACACCGCAAACGGACTTGTTTCCATGAACCGAAAAGATAGACAGTGTTGAGCAAATCAACTCCGTATATGACGGCATTCGAAAACTGAACGTGGTAGATTGGCTATTGGAAAGTTAGGTACTTTGCGTAGTTACTATTGGCATTTTTTCGTATCTTCGCCCCTTTAATTTGAATACAGACAATATGTTGACTAAAGTAATAGAACAAAGCAAGATTGATAGTTTGGGTCGCTGGATGGAACGATCCGATAACTTTGTAATTATCGCTCACGTAGCCCCCGATGGTGATGCCATCGGCTCATCACTGGGATTGTGGCATTACTTGACTGCGTTGGGGAAAAATGCCCACGTTATTGTACCTAATGCTTTTCCCGATTTTTTGAAATGGATGCCCGGCAGTCGGGAGATCGTGCTTTACGACCGTCACCGCGACTTTGCCGACCGACTGATGCGCCAAGCCGAAGTGATATGCTGCCTCGACTTCAATGCCCTGAACCGCATCGAAACCATGTCGGCTTCCGTCAAGGCAGCACGTGCCAAAAAGATATTGATAGACCATCATCTGTATCCCGAAGATTTTTGCCAGATCGTCATGTCGTATCCTGCCATCTCTTCTACTTCCGAGCTGATATTCCGCTTGATTTGTCGAATGAGCGACTTCGACAATATCACGCGCGAAGCAGCCGAATGTATCTATACCGGTATGATGACCGATACCGGAGGGTTTACCTACAACTCCAACAATCGTGAGATATACTTCATTATCAGCGAGCTACTCTCTAAAGGCATCGACAAAGATGATATATATAGAAAGGTGTACAACACCTACTCCGAGAGCCGCCTGCGCCTGATGGGACACGTGTTGACGCAGATGACGGTCTACCCCGAGTGTCGCGCTTCGCTGATTACCCTGACCAAAAACGAGCAGGAGCAGTTTAAATATGTGCGTGGCGACAGCGAAGGGTTTGTTAATATACCGTTGAGTATCAAGAATGTAGTACTATCCTGCTTCCTGCGCGAAGATACGGAGCGCCCCCTCATCAAAGCCTCGCTACGGTCGGTAGGTACCTTCCCCTGCAATCAGTTGGCTGCCGAATATTTTAACGGAGGCGGTCATCTCAATGCTTCGGGCGGCGAGTTCTATGGCACGTTGGCAGAAGCACGGGCAGTTTGGGAGGAGGCTTTAGCAAAGTTTAAGCCTCTCTTACATGAGAACCTGTAAATTTGAAATATCTTTGCCCCCAAATAGAAAATGATAGATATGAAGAAGTTTTCCCTGTTCCTTTTATTGCTGATGGTTATGGGTTCCGTTTTTCTGGCTTGCGATAAAACCAAAACGTATGCCGAGAAACTCGAAGACGAAGAGAAAGCCATCGATGCTTATATTAAGGACAACAATATCACAGTGATTTCACAAAGTGAGTTTTATGCCAACGATTCTGTGACCGATATCGCACAAAACGAATATGTACATCTGGCAAGCGGCGTTTACATGCAGATTGTAAATAAAGGATCGGCAGACAGAAACGATACCATCAAAGCCAACGATATTATTCTGGTACGCTTTATGGAGTACGGGTTGATGGAGGGAGATACCACACTCTCCAACCTCAACTCACCCGAGACGGTCGACGAATTTAAATACACCGTCACCTCTTCTTCCATTGCCGGCATCTTCCAAGCAGGATATATGTACTCTTACTACGGATCGTCAGTGCCCGCAGGATGGCTGGTGCCGTTGGCTTACATACGCAACAATGCACATGTGCGCCTCATTATACCGTCAAAAATGGGACACAGCACAGCCATACAATACGTGTATCCTTATGCTTACGACATACGTAAATATCAAATCTATAAATAATCTGTCTGTAATTAATGGCTTTAATTAAATCTATCTCGGGCATCCGCGGAACTATCGGCGGACGCGCGGGCGACGGACTGAATCCGCTCGATATCGTGAAATTTACTTCGGCTTATGCCACTCTTATCCGCCGTACCTGTACAGCGAAAAGCAATAAAATTGTAGTAGGACGTGATGCGCGCATCTCAGGCGCCATGGTGAGGAACGTCGTAACCGGCACCCTGATGGGGATGGGATGGGATGTGGTGGATATTGATCTGGCATCTACTCCTACAACCGAGTTGGCTGTCACGATGGAAGGTGCCGACGGAGGTATCATTCTTACCGCTTCGCACAATCCGCGACAATGGAACGCTCTGAAGTTGCTCAACGAACGTGGTGAGTTCTTGAATGCCGACGAGGGCAACGAAGTGCTGCGCATAGCCGAAGCCGAAGATTTTGACTATGCCGACGTCGATCATATCGGATCTTATCGGAAAGACTTGACGTACAACCAGAAACACATAGACAGTGTGCTGTCTTTGGAGCTGGTAGATGTAGAAGCTATCCGCAAAGCAGGCTTCCGTGTAGCGATTGACTGCGTAAACTCGGTAGGAGGAATCATTCTGCCGCAACTGCTGGAACAATTGGGTGCGACACAGATCGAAAAACTCTACTGCGAACCCACCGGCGACTTTAAGCACAATCCCGAACCGTTGGAAAAGAACTTGGGCGACATGATGAACCTGATGAAAAACGGGAACTTGGACATTGCGTTTGTGGTTGACCCCGATGTCGACCGCTTGGTGATGATATGTGAGGATGGACGGATGTTTGGCGAAGAGTATACGCTGGTTAGCGTAGCCGATTATGTGCTGAAGCACACACCGGGCAGCACCGTTTCAAATCTCAGCTCTACACGTGCCCTGCGCGACGTGACGCGCCGGTACGGACAGGAGTATTTCGCCGCTGCCGTAGGCGAAGTCAATGTAACGACCCAAATGAAAGAAGTGCACGCCGTTATCGGAGGCGAAGGCAATGGCGGAGTAATCTATCCCGACAGTCATTACGGACGCGATGCCTTGGTAGGTATCGCCCTCTTTCTAAGTCATCTTGCTCACGAGGGTAAAAAGGCAAGTGAGTTGCGTGCCGCCTATCCCTCGTATTTCATGGCGAAAAACCGCATCGACCTTACTCCCGATACCGATGTAGATGCAATCCTTGCCAAGGTGAAAGCGCTTTATCGCCATGAAGAGGTCAACGATATGGATGGCGTAAAGATTGACTTTGCCGATAAATGGGTGCACTTGCGCAAAAGCAATACCGAACCAATCATTCGCGTGTACAGCGAAGCTGCTACGCAAGAGGCTGCCGAAGCGATCGGCATAGAAATGATGAAGGTGATAGCAACTCTTTCCGGTAGTGCGGAGTGTTAGGCAGCACCTTGTATGTACCCGATAACTGCGGTGTCTCTTTCTTTACTTTAGCCCATGCCCGCTGCTGGTTTACAGCAGGAATGATGCGGTCATCTTCTCCTATAACTGCTACATCCCAAGCGATGCCGTACCGGTTGGGATGTGCAGCTGTCTGCTCAATGGCAATCAGCTCTTCGCACAGCTCTTCCAAGGGTCGGTGGGGGGTAACAGCGAGAAATTCTTTGTAAGCCTTGGCGCTGCCACACATGCGGCGAAGAAACTTATTGAGCGAAGCACCCGACAATCCGTTGATCGTGCCGTGATAGATTTCTTTGGGAATGCCGTACTCGTCGTCGACAGGAAAAGGAGTTCCGTTGATGGCAGTTGAAGAGAGGCAGGCAGGGAGCTTCACTTGTTCTTGATATAGTTTGCCAAAGGTATACATGGCAGCCCACACCCCCATCGACCACCCTGCTATGTGCATGGAGGTGTAGTTGTTGAGCAATGACGCATCGAAGTCCATGTTGCGGTAGTCGTAGCAAATCATATAATCCATTTCCGGCGGACAGTCATCCTTGAACGGGGATTCGTCGGCGCCCCATCCGGCAAAGAATAGCAGCAGTGTGGGGTTGCCTTCTTTTACAATGAATACTTGTTTCATAATAATAGTGATAAAGTGGCGCCTCTATGGGGCTTCCAGTTTTGCCGTCAATCGTTGAATTTCCTCCTCTGTAACGGCAGCCGTTAAGGAGAAACGTATGCGCGAAGTACCTTCGGGTACCGTAGGCGGGCGTACTGCCGACACGTAGAATCCTTGTTGTTGCAGAACTTCGGCTTGTTGCAGGGTGCGGTTGCTTGCTCCGACCACCATCGGGATGATGTGACTGTTGCCCGGACAAACGTATCCGGCATCGGCAAGAGCTTGACGCAACATCCTGCCAATGTTTGCCAAGTGCTTCCGCTTCCCCGACATATCCGGCAATCGCTGTACGATGAAGTGCGTCCAAGCGATGTTGATCGGAGGCAATGCCGTGGTAAATATCAATGTTCGCATCCGGTTGATTAAATACTCTTTGAGCATCCGGCTGCTTGCCACGTAGGCGCCGACCGATGCGGCTGCCTTGCCAAAGGTGCCTACCAGAAAATCGATGTCGCGAATACACCCCTTCTCTTCGGCGCATCCCAATCCGCGGGCACCCCGCACGCCAAAGGCGTGTGCTTCGTCTACATAGAGCAGCACGTTATCATAATCGTGCTTAAGACGTACCAACGTCGACAGATCGGCTTCGTCGCCATCCATGCTGAAGATACTTTCGGTTACGATAATGATCTGCCGATATTGATTGTGATGTTCGTTCAGTAGTCGCTCCAGCTGCGTCATGTCGTTGTGCCGATACCGTATGCAGCGTGCCGTCGAAAGTCGGATGCCATCTATCATGCTGGCATGCACCAGCTTATCTGCCAGAATCAATGTCTGTGCGTCCGACACGGCAGGCAGTATGCCGGTGTTGGCGTGGTAGCCGCTGTTTAGCAGCAGGACAGCTTCGACGTCCAACATTCGGGCAAGGCACTCTTCCAGCTCCCCATATACGGCATAGTTGCCGGTGAGCAAACGCGACGACGAGGAGGTCGGCAGGAAATTGTCGGGCGTGAGGGTGTGCAGGAATGTTTCGCGCAACGAACGGTCGCAAGCCAGTCCCAAATAGTCGTTCGACGAGAGGTTTAACATGCGCCTGCCGCCGGTAATGACGTCGCGCCCGTCGTGTGTCAGTGCAGGAAGAGAGCGCAGATTGCTTTGACGATGCAATGCTTGCAATTCTTTCTCAATCGATGATGTCATGAAGTTTTTTTATTTAGGGAGGCAAAGATAGGGGTTATTCATAATCCCCGTTACAATAATTATCTAAAAAATGCTCAAAGTGATTATTGAGTAAATGAAAGTTGCTATATTTGCAACTCTTAATAGTTATATTTGTATATGATGATTTAGTGAATAGGAAAGTATGGAAAATATAGAACGCCTCCAGCGTCTTGCTACGATAGAAAATATAGGGTGGTGGGAGGCAGACTTTACAACAGGACAGTTTGAATGCTCGAATTATCTGTATGAGTTGTTGAACCTGAACAAAGGGCATATATCTTTTGACTTTGTACACGAAATGTATCGTGATCTGGTGAAGAGTGAGCTGATGGCGGAAGGTTCTAAAGGCGTACGGGAGCAAGCTTTTCCTGTATATACCACGAAAGGCATTCAGTGGTTTAATTCGCGCTGGGAAGATAAATATGTAGATACCGAAGGACATACGAAGTGTTTCGGCAGCATGCGTTTGATAGAGACTGCTCGCGACGACTACGCCATCTATCACTATTTGGGGCTTTTCCAAGAGCATAACACCGACACTGCCATACAAATGGTATTGCACGATATCGCAAAGCGGTTCCAAGCCGATAGAGTGTATATTTTTGAATATGACTTTGCCAAAAATGTGCAAAACAATACTTATGAAGAGTGTGCCGAAGGTGTAAACCCTGAAATTGATAATCTAAAAGATATTGAGATAGACTGGCTACCTTGGTGGAAAGAGCAGTTGTTCAATAACCGCTCTATTCTGCTCAATGACCTCGATCTGCTGAAAGATATTGCCTACATGGAGTATCTCGGACTGAAAGAGCAGGGCATCAAGTCGATTATGGTGTTGCCTATGCAAAATCAGGGAAAAACATGGGGCTATATGGGGGTCGATGTGGTGAAGAGCTATCGCATCTGGAACAATGAAGATTTCCGCTGGTTCTCTTCGTTGGTGGCATTGGTCAATCTATGTATCACCCTGCGACGGGCGAAGGATGCCTCCGAAGACAACCTGCAACTCTTCCACAGCATCTTCTACAACATTCCGCTGGGGCTGGAAACTTACGATAAAAACGGCATTCTGACGTCGATCAACGATAAGGATAAGGAGATATATGGTATAAAAGATGAAAGGCAAATTATTGGTACCCTCAATTTCTTCCACAACCAAAACATCCCCTCGAAGTATCGCAGACAGGTGAAGGATGGCGAAGAGTTTGAGTTCCTGTCCGATTACGACTTTGAACTCTCCCGCCGCATGTACGACACTACGCGGGTGGGAATCATGAAACTGTACGGACGCGTAAGCCGTTTGTACAATGGTAAGGGTGAAGATATCGGCTTCATCTTTATCAGTATGGATAACACCCAGTTGACAGATTCTATTGCCCGCATCCATGATTTTGAGAAGATATTCGAGCACATGGGCGACTATGCCAAGGTGGGCTACGGACGTATCAATCTGCTCACCGGACAGAGCATGGGCAGCGCGCAATGGTTCATAAACATGGGTGAAGAAGAAAACGCATCCATGAGTCAAGTGGTGGGCGTATATCCCAAAATGCACCCCGACGATCGCAAGAGGGTGTACGAAGTGTTCCGGAAAGCCGAACACGGCAAAGTAACCACCTACAAGGATGAAGTACGGGTGGCAGTACCCAACGAAGATAACCAGTGGAAGTGGATACGTGTGAATATGCTACTCGACCACAACGACCGCAACGAGATGGTCATCACCGGCGTGAACTACGACATCACCGAGCTGAAAGAGATAGAGCACAACCTGATTGTGCAGAAAGAGAAAGCCGAAATGGCAGACAGGCTGAAGTCGGCATTCCTTGCCAATATGAGTCACGAAATACGCACACCGCTCAACGCCATTGTCGGATTCAGCAGTCTGATGGCGGAAACCGAAAGTGTAGACGAACGCGTGGATTATCAAAATATCATCGAGAAAAACAATACGTTGCTGTTGCAGCTGATATCCGATATCCTCGATTTGTCGAAGATAGAAGCCGGTACTTTGGAATTTTCAGTCGAAAAAGTGAATCTGCTGGCGATCTGTAACGATATATATACCTCGACCAAACGATTGCCCAGAGACAATGTACATTTCTATGTGCAACCCCATCTGCCGGACTGTTGTGCCTTGGGCGACCACAACCGAATCAGTCAGGTGATTACCAACTTTGTCAGCAACGCCTCCAAATTTACGTTCGAAGGGCATATCTGTTTGGGATATCAAAAGATGCCCGAACGCATGGTGCGCATCTATGTAGAAGATACCGGTATCGGCATTGCCCCCGATAAGCGCGAAGCAATATTCGACCGCTTTGTAAAACTGAACTCGTTTACGCAAGGCACCGGATTGGGGCTGGCTATCTGCCAGAGCATCGTGCAGCAATTGGGTGGGGAGATAGGTGTGGAAAGTGAAGGACTTGGAAAAGGATCGCGTTTTTGGTTTACGTTGCCTATGAAAGAGAAATAGTGAATCTTCACGCAAGTGGTCGACTTATCTAAAAAATACTTATCTTTGCGCACCAAATGAAATTTATAAATATTTATTATGTGTGGTATAGTAGGTTATATAGGTAAGAGAAATGCTTACCCCATCCTCATTAAGGGATTGAAACGATTGGAATATCGTGGATACGATAGCGCAGGGGTAGCATTGATTAGTGATCAACAAGCATTGAATGTGTACAAAACAAAAGGTAAAGTCTCGGAGCTGGAAACCTTTGTTGCCGAGAAAGACATTTCGGGAACGATTGGCATCGCCCATACGCGTTGGGCTACACATGGCGAACCCAGCCCGGCAAATGCACATCCTCACTACTCCTCTTCCGCGCGTCTGGCACTCATTCACAACGGCATCATCGAAAACTACGCCGTTCTCAAAGAAAAACTCCAATCCAAAGGATATACTTTTAAGAGCAGTACCGACACCGAAGTGTTGGTACAGCTCATTGAATACATTCAAGACAAACGAAACATCGACCTGTTGGCAGCCGTGCAACTGGCATTGCGCGAGGTGATCGGCGCTTATGCCATCGCAGTGCTCGACCGCGACCACCCCGACGTCGTTATTGCTGCGCGCAAGAGCAGCCCGCTGGTGGTGGGCATCGGCGAAGACGAGTTCTTCCTTGCCTCGGATGCTACGCCTATTGTGGAATACACCGATAAGGTTGTTTATCTGGCAGAAGAAGAGATTGCCGTGCTTCGTCGAGGCGAGCCGTTGAAGATCGTCAACCTGCACAACGTGGAGTGCGAGCACGAAATACAGACGGTTGCGCTCAATCTGGGACAGCTCGAAAAGGGCGGATATCCGCATTTCATGCTGAAAGAGATCTATGAACAACCCGATTGTATACGCGATTGCATGCGCGGACGTATTAATGTAGAGAATACCAATGTCGTGCTGTCGGCTATAATTGATTACAAGGAGCGGTTGCTGGCTGCCAAACGATTTGTCATCGTGGCGTGCGGGACGTCGTGGCACGCTGCACTCATCGGCAAGCAACTGATAGAAACCTTCTGCCGCATACCGGTAGAGGTGGAATACGCATCGGAGTTTCGTTATCGCGATCCGGTGATAGGTAGCAATGATGTCGTGATAGCTATCTCGCAGAGCGGCGAAACAGCCGATACGCTGGCTGCCGTCGAGCTGGCTAAAAGCCGCGGGGCGTTTATATATGGTATATGTAATTCGGTCGGCTCGAGCATACCTCGCGCTACACATACCGGCTCGTACATTCACGTAGGACCCGAAATCGGTGTCGCGTCAACCAAGGCTTTTACCGGACAGGTCACGGTGCTCACCATGTTGGCGTTGACATTGGCGCGCGAGAAGAGGAGCATCGACGAGGAGCGGTTCCTCGCTACGGTGCAAGAGCTTAACCGCATCCCCGACAAAATGAAAGAGGTACTTAAACTCAACGACACCATAGCCGAACTTGCCAAGATATTTACCTACGCACACAACTTCATCTATCTGGGACGCGGCTTTGCCTATCCCGTAGCTCTCGAAGGGGCGCTGAAGTTGAAAGAAATCTCTTACATACATGCCGAGGGTTATCCCGCTGCCGAGATGAAGCACGGACCCATAGCACTAGTCGATACCGAAATGCCGGTAGTGGTCATTGCTACCCGAAATGATCTGTACGAAAAGGTGCTGAGCAATATTCAGGAAATCAAAGCTCGCAAAGGCAAGGTCATCGCATTGGTGACCGAAGGCGATACGGTGATTAGTAAGATTGCCGATACCTGCATTGAACTGCCCGAGACCATAGAGTGTCTCGACCCGCTCATTACAACATTACCGCTGCAACTGCTGGCATATCATGTGGCTGTGTGCAAAGGTATGAATGTAGACCAGCCACGCAATCTGGCAAAGAGCGTAACCGTAGAATAATTCTAACGAGATAAATGGAACAACTAAAGCATGAATGTGGCGTGGCGATGATTCGCCTGCTCAAGCCACTGGAGTACTACGAAAAGAAGTACGGCACGTGGATGTACGGTCTGAACAAACTCTATCTCTTGATGGAGAAGCAGCACAATCGGGGACAAGAAGGTGCGGGCATGGCTTGCGTGAAGCTGGAATCCAACCCGGGCGAGGAGTATATGTTTCGCGAACGGGCACTCGGCTCGGGTGCCATCACCGAAATCTTCGATACGGTACACCGGATGTTCCGGGAGTACACCCTCGAGCAACTGCACGATGTGGACTTCGTCAAACGCAACCTCCCCTTTGCCGGCGAGACTTACATGGGGCACCTGCGCTACTCCACCACCGGCAAGAGCGGTCTGTCGTATGTGCATCCCTTCCTGCGCCGCAACAATTGGCGAGCCAAGAACTTGGCGCTGTGCGGCAACTTCAACATGACCAACGTCGACGAGACCTTTGCGCGCATCACCGCCATCGGTCAACATCCCCGACAGTATGCCGACACCTATATTATGTTGGAGCAGGTGGGACACCGCCTCGACCGCGAAGTGGAGCGTCTCTTCAACCTGGCGGATGCCGAAGGGCTGACGGGCATGGACATCACCCGATACATTGAAGACCACATCGACCTGTCGAACGTGCTGCGAACCTCGAGCAAAGGGTGGGACGGCGGCTACGTGATCTGCGGACTGACCGGCAGCGGCGAATCGTTTGCCGTGCGCGACCCGTGGGGCATACGTCCCGCCTTCTGGTATCAAGACGAGGAGGTGGCGGTGCTTGCCAGCGAACGTCCCGTCATTCAAACTGCTTTCAATGTGCCTGCCGACAAGATTCATGAATTGAACCCCGGTCAGGCACTTTTAATTAATAGGGTGGGGGAGGTGCGCACGGCGCAAATCAATAAGGTGCGCGAGGTGAAGAAGTGCTCGTTCGAGCGTATCTACTTCAGCCGCGGAAGCGACGCGGACATCTATCGCGAACGCAAACAGCTGGGGAAGAAGCTGGTGCCCAACATACTGAAAGCGGTGGACTACAACGTGGACAACACCGTCTTCTCTTTCATCCCCAACACTGCCGAGGTGGCATACTACGGCATGTTGGAGGGCTTGGACGAGTATCTCAACGAGGAGAAGGTGAAGTGTATCGCCACGCTGGGACACGCCCCAACCCACGAGGAGCTGGAACAGGTGCTCTCCCGTCGCATCCGCAGCGAGAAGGTCGCCATCAAAGACATCAAGCTGCGCACCTTCATCGCCGAAGGCAACAGCCGCAACGACTTGGCGGCGCACGTCTACGACGTCACCTACAACAGCCTCATACCCGGACAAGATAATCTGGTCATCATCGACGACAGCATCGTGCGCGGCACCACGCTTCAGCAAAGCATCATCGGCATCCTCGATCGGTTGGGTCCGAAGAAGATTGTCATCGTCAGCTCTTCGCCCCAAGTGCGCTACCCCGACTACTACGGCATCGACATGCCCAGCATGAGCGAGTTCATCGCGTTCCGCGCCGCCATCGAGTTGCTCAAGGAGCGCGATATGCGCGAGGTCATCAACTCCGTCTATCGCCACTCCAAAGAGCAGGTGGGACTGCCCAAAGAGCAGATGGTGAACTACGTCAAAGAGATCTACGCCCCCTTCACCGACGAGGAGATTTCGCGCAAGATGGTCGATCTGCTCACCCCCAAAGGCACCCGCGCCCAAATAGAAATCGTCTACCAACCGCTGCAAGGCTTGCACGAGGCTTGCCCCAATCACACGGGCGACTGGTATTTCAGCGGCGACTATCCCACACCGGGCGGCGTGAAGCTCATCAACGATGCGTTTATACACTATATCGAAATAGAGAAGGTTTTTCAATACTGAAATACATATTATATATCGCTGTATGACAGTGAGATGTAGCATCGTTTGCGCTTATAGACCGACTATATGCCGATGCTGACACATATATATCTTTGAGTAGTGCGTTATGTTCCGGCGTGATATTTAAAGTTTGAGATTATGTATTGGCGTGATATTTAAAGTAATGAACTACCTTTGCGGCATGATTGGCAGCAATAAGTATTTGTTATGATCAAGAAAAGGATTGTTTTCGATACAATGAAGGCAAAAGAGCACTCTCCGTTGGGACGTATCATCGTGCTGACGGGAGCCAGGCAGACGGGCAAAACAACGCTCTCGCGACACGGTTTTCCCCACTTTGCCTATCTTTCGATTGAAGACCCTGTGCAGGTTGCCGGCTATCGCCGACTGACGGCGCAACAATGGAAAGCACTCTATCCGTCGGCTATCTTGGATGAGGTGCAAAAGGAACCGCAACTGATCGAGAGTATCAAGTCGGTTTACGACCAATTCTCAGAGCCGCGCTACATCCTGTTGGGTTCCAGCCGGTTTCTGCT
The DNA here is from genome assembly GCA_031262085.1 of Prevotellaceae bacterium. Classification (GTDB taxonomy): domain Bacteria; phylum Bacteroidota; class Bacteroidia; order Bacteroidales; family Bacteroidaceae; genus Bacteroides. The sequence continues at coordinate 3,288 of JAISIN010000017.1, read as the reverse complement.
CATGTCGAAAGTCAGGGAGAGCCTTGCTGGCAGGTGTTTCATCATGGAGATCTATCCGCTCACGCTGCCCGAGCTGGCTACGGACGATGTATCGGAGGCCATAAAAGATTCTTTCTTCGTTCGCTACATGCGGGGCGATGCTTCGGAGCAGCAGCTCCTCCCCACATTTACCATGGAGCCGGATTATGCCCGCAAGCAGCAGGTTTACGACTATTACCTGCAATACGGCGGCTACCCTGCCCTGACCAACGAAGCGTTGAGCGACACCGACCGCATGGAGTGGTTAGAGATATACGTCCGCACTTTCCTCGAACGGGATGTGCGCGACTTGGGTTCGTTTCGCGACTTGGAGCCGTTCATCAAACTGCAACGCTACTTGGCACACACCACCGGCAGTACCATCAACCTGGCGTCAATAGCCAAGGAGACCGCCGTCAGCATCCCCACCATCCAGCGCTACCTGCAATATATGGAGATGAGCTACCAGACGCTGCTGCTTCCGGCTTGGTTTGTCAATCCGGTGAAGCGCCTCACCAAAGCCCCCAAGGTACACTTCATGGACTACGGCGTACTGCAAGCCGTCCTCAAGAAGCGCGCGCGTCCCTCCGGCAATGAATACGAAAGCATCATCATCACCGAGATCTACAAGCAACTCAAGAGCTACCGCCTCCCCGTCAACTGTTACCACCTGCGCACGCAGGACGGACGCGAAGTCGACCTCCTCCTCGAAACCGCCGACAGCTTCATCGCCATCGAAGTGAAAATGACAGCCAACGTCGGTCGCTCCGACATCCGCAACCTCACCGGTTTGCAGGAGATACTGAATAAACCCCTCCGCCACGCCTTCGTGCTCTCTAACGACCCGAACGTACAGCACTTCGGAGAGGGAATAACGGCGGTACACGCGGCGCAGTTTTTGGGGTAGATATGAATTAACTTTGCAAACAAAAAAGGATAGAAATGAAGACCATACATCATATTATCAACGGCGACAGCAGACAGATGAACTTGCTGAAAGACCGATCTGTCCATCTGATAGTAACGTCTCCTCCTTATTGGCAACTGAAAGATTACGGATCGGACAATCAAATCGGCTTTCATGATAGCTACGAGAGCTATATCAACCATTTGAATTTAGTCTGGTCGGAATGTTATCGGGTGCTTCATGATGGGTGTAGGCTCTGCATCAATATCGGCGACCAATTCGCGCGCTCGGTCTATTATGGTCGTTACAAAGTGATTCCTATTCGCACAGAGATTATTAAGTTTTGCGAAACCATTGGCATGGACTACATGGGAGCAATCATCTGGCAGAAGCAAACGACCATGAATACCACCGGCGGCGGTGCCGTCATGGGTAGCTTCCCTTACCCGCGCAATGGCATATTAAAGATGGACTACGAATTTATTCTCCTCTTTAAGAAGTTAGGAAATGCCCCTAAGCCGACTGCGGAGCAAAAGCAACTCTCTGAACTCACCAAAGAAGAATGGAATAGTTATTTCTCTTCTCACTGGACATTTGGCGGAGCCAGGCAAGACGGACACATTGCCATGTTTCCCGAAGAGCTTCCGGCACGCCTCGTCAAAATGTTCTCTTTTGCAGGTGAAACGGTGCTCGACCCGTTTATGGGTAGCGGAACAACGGCATTGGCTGCGAAGAAACTGTCGCGCAATTCTGTGGGTTACGAAATCAATCCTGAGTTCATACCTATATATAAAGGTAAGCTTGGTGCCGATATGCTTGATATGTTTGGTACGGAGTATCTCTTTCATCAGGATAAGCCGCTCGACAATAGCGAAGAGCGCATCGCCCAACTTCCTTATATCTTTTCCGATCCGCACAAGCTGGATAAAAAGATAGACGTAAAGAAGTTGCAATTCGGTTCCAAGATAGATAAGGACAGCGGCGAGCGGGAAGAGTATTATACCGTTAAAAATGTCCTCTCTCCCTATCTTGTCGAATTAAGCAACAACTTGACGGTACGCTTAATCGGCATCAAGGAGAAACCATCCGTTAACGGGCAGGCAACCCGCTTCCTGACAGAGAAGCTCAAAGGACAAAAGGTCTATATGCGGTATGACCAAGTGAAGTACGATGAGAATAACCATCTGCTTTGCTATCTCTATTTGAAGAATCGGACATTTGTCAATGCGCATCTGCTGAAAGCCGGATTGGCGGATGTGGACATGACGGCGGAGTTTAAGTATAAGAGTAAATTTAAAGCGATATGAAAAAAGAGGAAGAACTTATAACTGAATTTAAAGTATACTTAGTTGAAACGGGATACAGTGAATACACTCCATCTCATTATCCATCAACAGCGTATGATTATTGTAAAAGGGTAGAGAGAGTCTGTTTACGCGAAGGAATTTCTGTCACACGATTGTATAATAGTGAAATACTATCTATTGTGGCGAAATATGACATCTATGGTTCAGAAGCGGAATTTGGAGCTAAAAGCCATAGGGCTTATATCAATGCTTTGAAACGTTTCCTGTCATTTAAAGAATTCAATGATGGCAAAAGAATGGATCCTCAATAGCGCAATGAACCGCTTCCAACTCAATTTCAAACGAAATGTGGGAGCGACTTCCGAATCTATCCGTAAATGTTCACCTAAGACATTGGAAGAGTGGAAAGCATACTATTTTGCCAATGTCCGCACGGAAGAGCAGATAAAGGAATTAGGTAAGAAACTATATACCAAGATCACCGAGGTAATACAATCGGAAGTGGAAGAAGTGACAGAGCAGGATTGCATTAATTATATGATAGAATTGGTAATTGATCGCACTTACGACGGTTATACCACAGAGATTAGTACTATCTACGGTCAGTTGCAAGGCGTATTGAACGTAAAAATCGAAGCTGCCCCCGACAAATGGGATAGATTATATAATGTAGACTTCTTTATCCAAGTAGGTGATAAATACATTGGTCTTCAAATCAAGCCGGTGAATGTAGGCATACAACTCCCTGAAATATTCAAAGAGTATGCTTTGCAAGCAGATACGCACAAGAAGTTTACAAAAACACATGGCGGCAAGGTATTCTATATCTTCTCTGCGAAAGTAGACGGAAAGAAAGAGATACAGAACAGAGAGGTGATAGCCGAGATACAGCAAGAGATAGAACGATTAAAAGCAATATAAATTCGTCAGTTGCAACTGACGAATTACGAATAATAGAACAATAGATAGAATAGTACTCAAAGATATGAACGATATAATCTTTTCAAACGGAAAAACCATCCGGCAGATTAATGCCGAGGTGAGTAAAGAGGTAGA
>JAISIN010000078.1 GCA_031262085.1 Prevotellaceae bacterium | reverse complement strand
GTCGAGTTGCGACGGGTCTTGGCGTCGAAGTTGGTACCTCCGTTGCCCAATCCACCGTTGCGGATGATTTGCATCATGGCTTGTGTCAGTTCGTAAGCGTCAATGGGGAATTGGTCGGTATCCCAGCCGTTCTGGTAATCGCCGCGGTTGGCGTCGATAGAGCCGAGCATGCCGTTGTCTACGGCTACTGCCAATTCGTGTTCGAAGGTGTGACCTGCCAGCGTGGCGTGGTTCACCTCGATGTTTACTTTGAAGTCTTTGTCTAATCCGTGTGCTTTGAGGAAGCCGATCACCGTCTCCGTATCTACGTCGTACTGGTGCTTCATGGGTTCCATCGGCTTAGGCTCGATGAGGAACGTGCCGGTGAAGCCTTTCGAGCGGGCATAGTCGCGAGCGATGGTGAGCATCTGTGCCAAGTGCTCTTTCTCGCGCTTCTGGTCGGTGTTGAGCAGCGACATGTAGCCTTCGCGTCCGCCCCAGAATACGTAGTTGGTACCGCCCAGCTCGATGGTTGCATCGATGGCGTTCTTGATCTGTACGGCAGCACGTGCTACGACGTCGAAGTTGGGGTTGGTAGCCGCACCGTTCATGTAACGCTTGTGACCGAACACGTTCGCGGTTCCCCACAACAGCTTGATACCTGTTTCTGCTTGCTTCTGTTTGGCATAAGCTACGATATCTTTCAGGTTGGTTTCGTACTCCTCGATGGTATCGGCCTCGTCAACCAAGTCTACATCGTGGAAGCAGTAATACTCGATACCCATCTTCTGCATGAATTCGAAGCCTGCGTCCATCTTGTTGCGGGCTGCAATGAGCTTGTAGGCGTGTCCGTTCCAAGGGAAGGACTTGGTGCCGGGACCGAACTGGTCGCTACCTTCGGCGCAGAGGGTGTGCCACCATGCCATAGCGAATTTGAGCCACTCTTTCATGGGCTTGCCCATGATGATCTTCTCGGCATCGTAGTAGCGGAACGCCAGCGGGTTCTTGCTCTCTTTGCCTTCAAACTTAATCTTCCCGATTTCGGGGAAATACTCTTTTGTTGCCATAATAATAAAAATTATAAGTGATAAATGATATACTAATTTCTCATTGATTTTTCCAATCTGTGCTTCCATCGTCCATAAGCCTCGGCATACTCCTCGCGTTTGGCGCTGTTCGGCTCTATGACGTCGAGGCGTTCGAGGGTGGCGAAGGCTTCGTTGTTGTCGCGATAGATGCCGGCTCCCATGCCTGCTCCCTTGGCAGCTCCTACGGAGCCGTCGGTGTCGTAGAGTTCGATGACGGCGCCGGTCACACCTGCCAGTGTGTCGCGGAAGATGCTGCTCAGGAACATGTTAGCGTGTCCGGCGTGTATCTTCTGTACGGGTATGCCCATCTGTTCCATGATGTCGATGCCATATTTGAAGGAGAAGACGATGCCCTCTTGTGCGGCGCGTACGATGTGTTGCTTGCCGTGCAGGTTGAAGTTCAGCCCGCGGATGGAGCAGTTGATCTCCTTATTTTCGAGCATGCGTTCGGCGCCGTTGCCGAAGGGTAGTATGCTGATGCCGCCGCTGCCGATGGGAGCTTGTGAGGCGAGCGCGTTCATCTCGTTGTAGGAGATACCTTCGGGGGCGATGACGCGGCGCACCCACGAGTTGAGGATGCCGGTACCGTTGATGCAGAGCAGTACGCCCAGTCGGGTCTGTTCGGCGGTGTGGTTGACGTGTGCAAAGGTGTTGACGCGCGACTGCGGGTCGTAGTTCACTTCGCCGTTGACGCCATATACTACGCCCGACGTGCCTGCGGTCGAGGCTATTTCGCCCGGGTTGAACACGTTCAGCGACAAGGCATTGTTGGGCTGGTCGCCGGCACGATAGGTGATGGGGGTTCCGGCTTTCAGTCCCAGCTCCTGTGCGGCAGCTTGGCTCACCTGTCCCTGTTCGGCAAAGGTGGGGCGGATGTCGGCAATCAGCGACGGGTCGAAGTCGTAGTACTTCATCAGGAAGTCTGCCGTTTGTCCTTGCTTGAAGTCCCAGAACATCCCTTCCGACAAGCCCGATACGGTGGTGCATATCTCTCCGCTCAGCTTCATGGCGATATAGTCGCCGGGCAACATCACCTTATATATCTGTTCGTAGACGGCAGGTTCGTTCTCTTTGATCCATGCCAGCTTCGAGGCGGTGAAGTTACCGGGTGAGTTGAGCAGGTGCGACAGGCATCTCTCTTCGCCCAGCTCTTTGAATGCCCGTTCGCCGTAGGGCACGGCGCGCGAGTCGCACCAGATGATAGAGGGTCTTAGCACCCGCTGCTCGCGATTTACACACACCAGTCCGTGCATTTGGTAAGAGATGCCGATGGCTTTGATTTCGGCTGCGCTCACGCCCGATTCGGTCAGTACGGTGGCGGTGGCAAGCTTGAGGTTCTCCCACCAGCTTTCGGGGTCTTGCTCTGCCCATCCCGGTCGCACGGCGATGATGGCAGCTTCTGTTTTTGGAAAGAATGCCGAGGCGGCGCACTTGCCGGTTTCGGCGTTGACGAGGCTCGCTTTGATGGAGGAGCTTCCGATGTCGTAACCTAATAGATACATAATGCTCTGTTATTTCCTTAGTTTATTATAGATTTTCTTGTCGAACTTATAGTAGCGCGCGGCGCGGTGTGCTACTCCCTGCTCTTTCTCGTCGAGCGGAACGATGTATTCCATCATGCCGATCTTCTTGTGGAAGTTGCGCACGTCGATGGTGGTGGCGTAGATCACTTCGTAGAGGGCGCGTAGTTGTGCGGCAGTGAACTTGCGTGGCAGCAGTTCGAACAGCGCCGACGGGTTGAACTCTACGTGTTGGCGGATATAGGTCAGCGCTTCCTTGATAATCAGGTTGTGGTCGAAAGCCAGTGCTTTGATTTCCGACAGCGCTACCCAGCATGCCTGATAATCTTCGAGCTTCTGATTGCCGAGTGCGCGGTCTATCTTGACCAACGACAGGTATGCAATGGTAACGATGCGTTCCACCCGTTGTTGGGTGGCGCGTTCGAGCCAATGTACATCGCGCGGGTCGCTGGTGCGGTTTTTCGATCCGAAGGCTTTGAATTGTATCAGGTTGACGTTTTTCAGTCCGGTGTGTTCGTTGAGTACGCGTTTGGCTGCTTCATCCAGATCTTCGTCCATATAGATCAAGCTGCCGGGAAGTTTCATGTCGTGAAACACTTCTCCGTGCTCTTCGCCTACCCGTTTGACGAGCAATACCTTTAACTGCTCACCGTCGAAACCCAGTACAACGCAGTCTACCGATATGTGATTATTAGCTAATGGTATTCTGATTCCCATGATATGACACCGTTGAATGATTTGCTTGCAGCCCGGTCATCCGCTTCGCACGCTGCAATGATTGATAAATCCGCCGCAAATATAGAATAAGTTTCTTGCGATGCAATAGGAAATCCTGTTTTTTAATACGTTTTAAAACATTATTTATCAGTAGTATATATATCTTATGTTTTACAGTAAGTTTTGGAGGCTTATCTTCTTTGGTACTATATGGGTTATCTTCCTTTGTACCATAAGGTTTATCGGGTTTCGCTTCGTTGTTTTATCTTTTCTCCGCATATTCTTCAAACCAGTGATAGCATGGCCACGGGCATGCTTCGGGGTCATTGAGGAAGGTGTATGCTCCTTCGGTTCCCGGCACATCCTGAAAGTCGGCAAGTCGGAATCCGTCGGTAAAGAGTAGCCAGCTCACGTTGCCCGTTTGGTCGGCTATATACTTAAAGTTGGCTCCAAATCCGGCTCCTCCGGCTGTTCCGGTGAAGCTTTTGCCCCATGAGGCATCATACTTGGCAGGCGCCCAGTCCATCTCGGTCACCATCACGGGTGCGAAGTTTGCCACCGGCATCACCTGCGCCTCCCATCCTTGTCTGAAGGCTTCGTATCCGCCGCCCATCGAGCCTCCCAGTTCGGGGCTTGCCTGTTCGGTGTCGCTGCCATACCATCCCGGGTAGACATGTACGGCATAGCCAATGTTCTCTCCCTCTATGGGGTTGTTGGCGTAGCCGCTGTATAGCGACTGGTATCCCAGTCCGGGTACCCAGATGATGTTTGCGGCGTTGGCTCTAATTTTGTCGACCACTCGTTGGAAGAAGGTTTTCAGGTTGTCGAAGTGTCCTTGTCCGCCGTTGGCATGCGTTCCGTCGGGTCCGAGTATGAGTATCGGCTCGTTGGCAAGCTCAAACATGATGTGCGGGTTGTTTCGTATCCCGTCATGTTGCGATACGATGCTCCACACCTGCTCTAAGAAGAGGTTGTAGCTGTCGCCCACGGCTATTTTCTCCGGGCTGACGCCGGGCGGGCGCATCACTACGTACATGCCTTTGTCGATGATGTACTCCGCCATCGGCACAAAGACCTCGTCGAGGTAGCGTTTGAAGCGCGTTGCCGAGAAGCGTTCGTGTCCTTCGTAGCGCACGTAGGGCAGTGAGGTATCGTCGCTCCAGTAGGGGTCGAGGTGCATGCGTACAAAGTCCATCCGCCAGCCGGCAGCCAGTATGCGGTCGATGATACCTTTATTATAATGAAGGCATCCGGCTACGTCGTAGTTGTCCCATGCCCCCTGATTGAAGAAGGGGCTGTAGGTTTGGCAGAAGCCGTGCAGGTTCACGATGTTGCCGTCGGCATCTTTCAGGTAACGTCCCTCCACGTGAAGGCGGGGCGACAAGGGTTCGGCAGGCGGGGTTACGATGGTAGTGTCGGCAGGTTCGGAATTTTCCGGTTCGTCCGTTTCAGGATTCTCCTTGCCCGAGCAAGCAATGAGGAGGGCGCTTAAAAGCCAGATAAGGGGGAATGTTCTCTTTTGCATGATGCATTTATTTTGAGGTTTAAACAATGTCATATTACATTCCCCACACGGTGATTGTCCGCCCGTTATAAGTTTCCTTGCGATGCCAGATCTTCTTGCTCCACGTGGCGCTCTTGTCGCGATTGAACAGGATGAAGTGTCCCTCGGCGTGGGGGGCGGCTTTGTCCATGTATTCGGTGATCTGTTCCAAACCCATGGCGATGGTTTTGGGCACGCTCAGCCGTTTGATTTTCAGCTCGAGCACGATGTATTGGATGGGACCGCCGTAGCCGTCGGTGAGCGGTTTGCGGATGAGCAGGTCGGTGCGTCCGCGACCGAG
>JAISIN010000040.1 GCA_031262085.1 Prevotellaceae bacterium | reverse complement strand
ATGCGGTTGAACTCGCCGTCCTCGGTCACCCGGCTCTCGCTGTTGCTGAAGAGCCGTTTCACGAGGTAGATGTTGTTGTTGCGCACAAAGGCCACCATAGTGGCGTCGGGCGAGAAGACAGGTGCCTGCTGCGGCCCACCGTCGGACAGCCGTTCCACCACGTTGTTTATCTTGCCGTCGAGGTTCCGGCGCAAGCTGTACAGATAGTGCACGGCTGTATACGAATGTCGGTAGATGGGAGTGGCTTCTGTGGCGATGAGCAGCGTGCTGCCATCGGGTGAGAAGCTATAGCTGTCGAACATCTTGAAGGGGCATTCGCGTGCGGTGGCAGCATCGAAAAGCACTTCCACCTCCCGTCCCGTCTTGAAGGAGTATTTGACAACTTGCGTGCGTGCCGCGTTCATTTGCGAATAGTGCTCTCCGTCGCCCGGAATGGGGATAACGCCATAGATGTTCTCGGCTCGGAATGTGCCGCCTACGACATCGGTCAGCGTCAGCGGCTGCCTGCTTTGTGCCGATGAGAACAGCGAGCAGAGGCATAATAACGAGGTGATGGTAAACTGTTTCATAATCTTTCATTCTGTTATGCGCAGCAAAAGTAGTGTTTATTTGTGCAAAGAGCAAACTGGAAATGTGCTGCAGGGACGGAGGGTTCTTAGATAGGGGAGGAGCTTTGAAAATCTGAGAAAACTGTGTGCAGCGGACGGAGAAACTGTGTGCACAGTTTCTGGAAAAGAAGCAGTAACAGTCGCCAAACGAAATAGTAACAGATTTACTCGAGTTTGTTACTATTTCGTTTGGCGACTGTTACTATTTTGTCAGGCAACTGTTACTATTTCGTTTTGAAGCCGTTACTAAGTTTTAGGGCGGTTGTTACTGCACATGAAGCCGATTGTAGAGACAATGAATTTTCGTTACTAAATCCTGTGATTAGTCAACTCTTTAACAGAATATATATAGTGAAACATAAATTATTGATGTAATGTATACACAACGTCAGCCATTAACGTTGTTACTTATTGATGAATACTATAGAACAACTAATATCAAAGCGTGATCACTCATTTAGAAGTATTTCATCAAATTGATAACACCAATTATATAACGGCACGCGTTTGCCCTGAATAACTGCTACAATGTGGTCGCCTTGAGAGTCTCTTAGATTTCCTCGTGGACCATATGGATTTCCGCTCTTCCCAACCTCTCCATTCACAGCATAACGTATCTTACATCCCGTCGGAGCATGATTACATACCAATTTTATACGATTATGCTGTAATATGACGCGAGTGAGGATATTCGTATTTGATGGAGATATCACACTGAATCCCCAATGATCAGCTTTGCGAATATTAACAGTATCTATAACCAATGGGGGAGACGGGATATTGAAATCTACAATGACTGTATCACCCGACACTTCCATACGGGTGGGTATCACCCCATCACTTTCTTCGCCGTTTGTTAATCGGAGAACCGACAAGGCTGCTAAATGCCCTAAAACGTTTTGTGAGAAGCCATCCAGATGTACTCGCTCGCTTACAAATGAATATGGATAGGTAGGTCCACTTGCCATAAATAACTCATTATCTCTTATCAACTCCATCTGTGCGGTCGGCACTTCTGTTTCAGGACAATTGTATGCGTTGGGATGATACTCTTCTTCTGACAACGCTAGGCAATTGGTTTGATAAGAAACGAAAACGACATCACTCTTTTGACCGATAATGTGTTTAACATCTTCATTAAAATCTTGTGCAAATCGGGACAGTAATTCTTTATAGCCCTTCCATCCCCATACCATATCATTTTCTCCATGCATCCAACAGAGGGCAGGAACTTTGAACTTCCAGCCCTTGCTTATACTCTTTTGATAAGCCTCTTCAATGGATTGCAAGAAATAGGAATAAGCTTTTGACGCTCTGCCCAGTTCGGCTAATGCAGTTGAACCTTGTCCTCCCGGAAATATGCAAAGCATCAGGCTGTCATTTCCTTGCTTCATTTCATGCTGCAGTATGTATTCAGCCATTCCATATACCGATAACTCAAATTGACGATGATTATAGCCAATCAGCCGTTTGAGCCATGTCTTTAGTTTAGAGTCGGAAAAATAACCGTAATCGTTATCTAACCGTTCCGTCACAATGCGACCGTTATATTTTATCCTTAATGAATCGAAGTCGGTGATGCGTATTGCTTCTTCGCCCAAAGCCAAGCTCTGTCCATATACAGGAATGAGCCAAACCGTGCGTTTCGGCTCTTGTTGCGAGCAAGCGCAAAACAGCACACAATAACAGAGGGCTGTAATTAGGCAATAACTTATTTTCTTGCTTTCCATTGTTATCGTCTTAATGAATGTATTGTTTTAATGGAGCTATCATGGCGGTTTTTTTCTTTCCTACTGATTATTCTACCATTTAATGGTGCAAATATATAAACTATTCTAATACAGTTTGCCTACTTGTTGTGGAAAATATTATACTCAATCTGAGATACGGAAAGGGGGCGCACCGTCTCCGATGTAAAAGCGCAATTATCAAAATGTCAGATTTATCAATCTGTCAAATGAAAGCGCTGAGAATCGCTCATTTCGGACGAAAGTGCAGCGCGCTCTGATTTACGCGTTAAATTCTGTTTCGTGGTGTGAACAGAATAGAGATAACTGTTTTAAACAGAAGTGAATAGTATTAAAAACTCTTTATGGGTTCCTTGTCAATATATCGAAAATAATTGGCGAAAGGAAAAGGGGAAGTAAGAATTTAAAGCCCTTTATCTATCGTTAAGTTGGCAAAGTGACTTATACTGGAATAGGTTTACACGTTTTTGTGCTTTTAAAAAGTATTATTTATGAGCAAATCAGAACGAATGTACTATTCTGAAACATTCAAGTTAGAAGTATTACGTGATTATTACTCTTCGGGTCTGTCCAAGTATTTCATTTCCAAGAAGTGGAATCTTAAGAGTCTGAGCTACTTACCTCATTGGATAAAATGCTATCCAATTGATTCCGAAGTTCTATCTTTGCCGGAGTCAACCATTAAAAAGCTTCAAATGAAACAGGAAGAAAAGAGCCGTGAAGAGCTTTTGCAGGAAGAGGTATTAAATCTTCGTCGTGCTTTGGAGATGGAGAAACTCCGTTCCCGTGCTTTTGAGAAGTTGATAGAAATCACGGAGGAAAAAGAAGGCATCTCCATTTTAAAAAAAGCTGGTGCCAAGCAGTGGCAGGTCTCCGCAAAGAGTATCCGAATGAAAATCTGGATACTCTTTGCGGCCTGTTTGGCAAGAGTCGTCAGGCCTATTATAAGAATAAGAAATCGTTGGTTTCATTTGCCCTGATACGTGCAACGCTGCTCGAAGCCATTTCTTATTATCGTTCCAAAGCGCCGAACATGGGTGGAGTAAAACTGTATCACGAACTCAGGCGGATATATGGTCATGAACTTGTGGGTGGAAGGGATGCTTTTATGAAGTTCTTACGTTCGGAAAAGCTGATGCTTTCCCCTCATAAGCCTCGGCATACAACCAATTCCCATCATCCGTATCACAAATATCCCAATCTGATAAAAGATATTCAAGCCGAGTATCCCAATCATATTTGGGTAAGCGATATAACTTACATTTGGATAGAGGGTGGCGTGTGCTATCTCCATTTGATTACAGATGTATATTCACATGCCGTCATAGGTTGGATACTTGCTCCCGGGCTTCATGCCGAATACACCGCAGAAGCCCTGAAGCAGGCCATTATTCTTGCAAACAGTGAAAACCTGTGTGGTACAATCCATCATTCTGACCGCGGTGTTCAGTACGCATGTCATATGTATGTAGGTATTCTGATGTCACATCATATCCGCATCAGCATGACCGAAATATCACAGCCAACCGATAATGCTATGGCCGAACGCATGAACGGCATCCTCAAAACGGAATGGATATATGGACGGTCTCTTTTTCGTAATGAAGAAGAGGCTCGACGGGAGATTGCAAAGATGATAGACTTTTACAATAACGAACGTCCGCACATGAGCATCGGGATGAAAAAACCGATGGATGTATATTCCGGTGAGACACCGGGTAGGAACCTCTGGAAGAAGACAAAGAAAGGAAAGTTGCCCGATGAAGATAAATAACTTATATTTGTCGAACCCGGAACAGGGACGGTTCAGGATTGTCCACTATTTTTGCTGCCGACAACCGCTGCCGAAACTAACAACCCAAAACGACAACCTTCGAAGGAAGGTGAAGTATATTTTGACAACACTATTAGTAACTAAGCACTGAATCTGTCAACCAGTTTTAGGATAAGTCAAAGTATACTTTTATATCGTTAAGATATATATCTTTGGTGGTCTTAGATATAAACTTTAGCGATTTTGATGTATATATCTTTGTCCACCTTACATATATATCTTAACCCCTCTCAACAAGCATTATTTGACTCATTTTGTTTACTGAGCGTAGCTTTTTGTGTAAATGTGTGTTAGTTAAAATGATTGTTTTGAAGCATTGTGTTATTAGATAATCATGAATACTGTCTAAATAATATGCATTGACTTCGTTTTTAGTGCGGTGGTATTTATCAGCATTATTGCACATTAGCATATTATGCCTACCTTTGTAGAAGAATAAAAGCAAAAACGTTATGGAACTACCTACCCGCATCTTCCCCATCGGGATACAAGACTTTGAACAACTGCGTACACGCAACTACGCGTATGTGGATAAGACCGCATTGGTTTATCAAATGGTTAGCACCAATCAGATTTACTTCCTTAGCCGTCCGCGCCGCTTCGGAAAGAGCATGCTGCTCTCTACACTGAAGTCATACTTTGAAGGGAAGAAACACCTCTTTGAAGGTCTTGCTATGGAACAGTTGGAGAAGGAGTGGAACACCTATCCTGTTCTGCACATCTCGTTTGCACGTACACGCTACAATGAGGTAAAGAACTTGCACGTATTGCTGAATATCCAGCTTTCGGAATGGGAAAAGCTGTATGGACGTAATGCGGAAGAAGAGAGCTTCGGCGCCCGTTTTGACGGCATCATCAAACGCGCTTATGCAAAGACCGGGCGTGAGGTTGTTGTCTTGATTGACGAATACGATTCGCCGATGCTGGATTCAAACGGGCAGAAGGAGTTGCAGAAAGAGCTGCGCAACATTGTGCGTGAGTTCTTCAGTCCGCTGAAAGACAACACGCTGATGCTCCGTTTCCTGTTCATCACCGGCATCACCAAGTTTAGCCAAATGAGCATCTTTAGTGAGCTGAACAGCCTGAATAATATCAGCATGGACTATCAATACAGCACCATCTGCGGCATCACCGAAGCGGAACTGCTGAATAACTTTCAACCCGATATAGAAGCATTGGCCGAGGAGAATGAAGAGACTTACGAGGAGGCTTGCGCACACTTGAAACGGATGTATGATGGTTATCACTTCAATCAGCGTAGCGAAGGCGTGTATAATCCTTTTAGTATCATCAATGTATTGAGTAAAAAGATGTACGACAGCTATTGGTATTCTTCCGGCACGCCCACATTTTTGGTAGAACTGCTCAAAAAGGAACAGATGGATTTGCGGGAGTTGGAGCAGAGTGAAGCCACTGCCCAGTCGTTCGACCGCTCCACGGACACACTGACCGATGTACTTCCCGTGCTCTATCAAAGCGGTTATCTCACCATCAAAGGCTATCAGCACAATATCTATACGTTGGGTTATCCCAATGAAGAAGTGAAGTACGGTTTCATCAACTCGTTGCTGCCTTCGTTTGTCGGTCGCAGTCAGATAGAGAGTGAGATAAGTCTCATTGCGATGAAGAGGGCGCTCGACAAAGGCGACATCGAAGCCTGCATGACCCGCTTCCGCTCGTTCGTCGCCTCCATTCCTTACGAGTTGAAGAGCGACAACGAAACGCGCTTTGAAACCATTTTTTACATCCTGTTCCGCCTGATGGGGCAGTTTGTGCAGACGCAACTCAAGACCTCGGCCGGGCGTGCCGACGTGGTGATAACCAACGACAGCTACGTCTACCTGTTCGAGTTGAAAGTGGGCGCTACGCCCGACGAAGCGCTGGCGCAGATTGACGACAGGGGTTACGGCGTTCCCTACGAAGCCGGCAACCGCACGGTGGTGAAGGTGGGTGTGAGCTACGACAAGGAGACACGCAACATCACGGAGTGGAAGGTAAAAGGGATGTAGTTCTCACCATTCTTCATTTGC
>JAISIN010000036.1 GCA_031262085.1 Prevotellaceae bacterium | reverse complement strand
ATGGCACCTAATTGCCTACAGATCTTACTGACAACCATCGGGATCACCTCTTCCACTCTATTGCGAAAGGCTTGACCGGATTCCACATTGGCGCTGACGGCATAATAGCGTCCCTGCCGGTTCAGGTAGTCGCGCAGCGCCAGCAGGCACGAGGTCTTGCCCGTCTGTCGCGGGGCATGGAGGATGAAGTACTTTCCGTATTCAATCAGCGATTCTATTTCCTCGAGATTGAAGCGTGTCAACGGGTCTACATGGTAATGTATCTCGGGCTTGATCGGTCCCGCCGTATTAAAGATTCTCGCTATAGTCCTCATAAATTGTTCACAATTAAAAAGTTTCGTGGCAAAGATAGTTCTCGCAGATTCAGCCCGCAACAGTCCTTAACTTTTTTAGCGATTACCGTTTCACCGTCATAGAGGCTTTGATGAAGTAGGCTATCAGCAACACGTAGACTACCAGCGCCAATACTTCCGACCACGAGTTGTTCAGCCATGCCTCGTTGACCAGATTGATACCTCCGAAGCGCATGGCAGCGCTTGCCACGCCCATCAGTGCGCCGCCGGCAATGAAGCCCGAAGCCAGCAGTGTGCCTTTTTCGCCGCGTTCGGCGTTGAGCTTGGCATCTTTGCTGCGGGTGGTGACGTACCAGTTGATGGCTCCTCCTACTACAAGGGGTATGTTGAGCTGCAACGGGATGAACATGCCCAATGCAAATGCCAGTGCCGGTATCTTGCAGAAGTTCAGTATGATTGCCAACACGGCACCGATGCCGTAAAGCAGCCAGGGTGCTCCCACACCGTTCATCAGCGGTTCGATCACCGCTGCCATGGCATTGGCTTGCGGGGCAGCCAACTGTCCGCTGGTGAATCCGTAGGTTTTGTTCAGGATAATCATGACGCCGCCTACGGTAGCTGCCGAGACTAAGGTGCCGAGAAACTTCCACCCCTCCTGACGGGCAGGTGTGCTGCCCAGCCAGTAGCCTATTTTAAGGTCGGTGATGAAGCCGCCTGCCATCGATAGCGCCGTACAAACTACGCCGCCCATGACCAACGCTGCCACCATGCCGCCGGTGCCGCTCAGCCCTACGGCTACCATAATGACCGATGCCAAGATGAGTGTCATCAGCGTCATGCCCGATACGGGATTGGTACCCACGATGGCGATGGCGTTGGCTGCTACCGTCGTAAAGAGGAAGGTGATGAGCGCCACCACCAGAATGGCAACGATGGTGTGCAGCAGGTTGCCTTGCATCACGTCGAAATAGAAAAAGAGGCACACCAGTACCAGCGCCGCTATGGAACCGATGGCGATGGTCTTCATCGAGAGGTCGCGTCCGGTGCGCTTCACCTTTACTATTTCAGTGGCAGACTTGCCGCTCATCTCTTTGGTTGCCAGCCCTACGGCGCTTTTGATGATGCCCCACGAGTTGATAATGCCGATGATACCTGCCATGGCGATGCCACCGATGCCGATGCTTTTGGCATAATGATTGAAAATTTCTTCGGGCGACATGCTACCTACGGTGGCAACGATGTCGGGGTTCCACTGATTGAGCACCGTGTCGCCCCAAATTAGCGACATACCCGGAATGATGATCCACCACACAGCCAGCGAGCCGGCGCAGATGATGGCTGCATATTTTAGTCCGACGATATATCCCAATCCGAGTACGGCAGCGCTGGTGTTGACTTTGAACACCAGCTTGGCATTATTTGCCAACGTTTCGCCCCACGCACACACGCGGGTGGTGAAGTTTTCGTTCCACCATCCGAAGGTTGCCACGATGAAATCGTATAACCCGCCGATGATACCGGCAAAAAGCAAGGGTTTGGCTTGGCTCCCTCCTTTTTCGCCCGATACCAGCACTTGGGTGGTGGCAGTTGCTTCGGGGAAGGGATATTTGCCGTGCATATCGCTCACAAAATATTTGCGGAAAGGAATCAGAAACAGGATACCAAGCACTCCACCCAGCAGTGAGCTGACGAAGACCTGCATGAAGTTGACGGTTATTTCGGGATACTTCTCCTGCAAAATGTAGAGGGCAGGCAGCGTAAAGATGGCTCCTGCGACGATGACGCCCGAGCTGGCTCCGATGGATTGAATGATGACGTTCTCGCCCAGCGCGTTCTTACGCCGTGCAGCGCTCGATACGCCTACGGCAATGATGGCAATGGGAATAGCTGCTTCGAACACTTGTCCGACCTTCAGTCCCAGATAGGCTGCGGCGGCAGAAAACAGTACAGCCATCGCGATGCCCCACAGCACCGACCAAGGGGTTACTTCGGGGTAGGTGCGGTCGGGGCGCATCAACGGGGTATAGTTCTCGCCGGGCTTTAGCTCCCGAAAAGCATTTTCGGACAATCCGGTAATTTTCTCTTCTTCCATGATATCTCTTCGAGGTATGAACGTCTGTTATTGCGCGCCTTTGGGCATCATATCACCTTCGATAAAAAGGCGCATCATCTCTACTTTGGCGTTAGTGCGCAGGGTGATCGATTTCTTGAAGTGTCCCGGATATTTGCCGGTTCCATCGTAAGTAACCTTCACGGTACCTGTCTTGCCGGGCATGATAGGCTCTTCGGTAAATTGGGGCACGGTGCAACCGCACGATGCCACGGCTTGATGAATGACCAACGGTGCATCACCTACATTGGTGAAGGTGAACGTATAGCTCACCACCGGACTGTTCTCCGAAAACGTGCCGAAATTGTGCGTGGTTTCGTTGAACTTGATGTCGGCTTTCTGTGCAAAAGCCATGCTCACGCTCGCAAGGAGCATCAGACAAAACATAACTGTTTTTTTCATTGTTCTTCCTTTCTTTTATAAAATCATTCTATTGTTTTACAGACCAGAAGTTGCAACCTTGTGCTTGGAGGCACAGGGTTACAACTCCTTGCTCGAGAAATATTTCATGAACTGTGTACGTTCGAAGGTATTGATGCCTTGCACGTCTTTGGTGTTGAGCATGCCCTTGAATTGTTCAATGCTCTGCATGCCATGCCGTTGCATCCATGCCTGAAGGAAGGTGATATACTCTTCGACCAGGCTCTTGGGGTTTTTGTGGTAGAATGCGCTGCACATCTCGACAGCCGATGCTCCTGCCAGTATGGCTTTTACGATACCTCCCAATGTGTGAACGCCCCCCGATACGGCATAGTCGATGCCGTTCACGACTCCCGACGCGATGCCTGTCCAGCGCAGTGCACGTGCCAGATTGGCTTCGGTTGTAAAAATGTCGCCGACGGTCTGCTTGAGCTTTTCAATGTCGATGTCGGGTTGATAGAAGCGATTGAAGAGAACCACGGCTGCGGCTCCGTTGGCGTGCAGTTGGTCGATCAGGGCTACGGGGTTGGTGAAGTTGTCGCCCAACTTCATGATCACAGGCAGCGTGGTAGCCTTCTTGATGCGGCTGAGTATGTCGATGTGTCGTTGCTCGAACGCACCATATTGATATTGCAGGTCTGTCTGCAGGGCGAGGATGTTAATCTCTAAAGCATCGGCTCCGGCTTCTTCTATCTGTTTGGCGAAGTCGGTCCACTCGGCATCGTGGTAGCAGTTGATGCTGGCAATGACGGGGATGGTGCATGCTTCTTTGCTTTGTCGTATCAAGGTGAGGTACTCGCCCAGTTTGTGCAGGCGTACATACTCCACCAGATAGTCGCTCCCTTCGGGGTACATATTGGGGTCGCCCAGCCAGTCGGCTTCCATCATGATTTGTTCTTCGAAAAGCGATTTCAGGACAATGGCTCCTGCGCCCGCTTCGCTCAGTCGGCGGTTTTTGTCGGCGCTGTCTGTCAAGCCCGAACTACTGATAATAATCGGGTTTTTCAGTTCTAACCCTGCGAATGTTGTTTTTACTGTATTCATCGTATGAAGCTTTTTTGAATATGCTATGGGTAAACGGTCAATGGGCAGCGTAATCTCTCTCGCCGAAGATATTGCTTCCTACGCGTATCAAGGTACTTCCTGCTTGGATGGCTTGGTAATAATCGTGCGACATGCCCATGGATAATTCGCAGAAGGCGTTGGAGGCGGCAAACCATTGTTGTTTTACTTCGGTGAAGAAGTTATGTAGGGAACAAAACTCTCGTTCTATTTGTTCGGCGTTGTCGGTTAGCGAAGCCATGCCCATCATGCCGCAGAGGCGGGTGTGTGTCAGTTGTTGCCAAACGCCTGTTGCGAGCATCTCCCGACATTCGTCGAAGCTGAAGCCGAACTTGGTCTCTTCGGTTGCGATGTGCATTTGCAGCAGGCAGTCTACGGTTCGGTTGATCTTGGCTGCCTGTTTGTCGACCTCTTCGAGCAACCTGCGAGAGTCTATGCTGTGAATCAGCGCCACATACGGTACGATATACTTCACCTTGTTGGTTTGTAAATGTCCGATGAAGTGCCACTGAATATCTTTGGGCAGGTGTTCGTGTTTGGCAGTCATCTCTTGCACCTTGCTTTCGCCGAAAATGCGCTGACCGGCGCGGTAGGCTTCTTCTATGGCTTCTTCGGGGTGGAATTTAGAAACGGCTACAAGGCGTACATGTTCGGGCAACTCGCTCAGTATCTGTTGTAAGTTACCGGTAATCATTTATACTTCGGGTTTATCGTCTTTCTCGGCGCTGTAAGGGTAGACATCCATGATGGCAGTCTCCATCACGGAAGCTATCTGATAGTCTGCCATGGTGCCCTTCATGCCTTCATCCAGCTTTTTGACGGCATCGCGCAGGTCGGCAGCTTGTACCAGCACCTGTGTAGCTGTTCGCTTTTCGGCGCCGCTCTTTTCGTCGAGGGTAATGAATATCAGCTTACACTTAAACCATCGGTCGGCAGCCTCCTCTTCGGCGTTGAAAAGCTCGCTGTAGTTGGCGCGCCGGATGTCCGACACGGTAAATTCGCCGCTGATGTAGGGGGTCATTTCTTCGATGATGCGTGCTTCGGCTTCGGTGAAACTGAGTGCGTCAACCAGATAAGGTTCGGTCACTTTCTTCATCATTCCGTTCTCTATTGTCTTTTCGTAACGGATTTTGCACTCAAACCATGTATGCATAGCCATAATTATCTCCTTACTTAATTGTTATGGTAATAATATATTAGTCGTTTTTAAAACCTTTTTCGGTTTTATGGGGCAAAGATAAACAGAAATTGTTCTAAGAAAAGGAAAGCAGCAGAGATTGTATGCAAAAAAAAGATATTTTTGCAATTGAATAACCTCATTCAAGCAACATTAAAACAATAGATAAGATGGATTTTTTGCAATTAGCAGCAGCACGGCAGAGTGACCGTGCTTATGATACCGCCCGTGCGGTAGAACCCGAAAAGCTTGAGCGTATACTTGAAGCTGCCCGACTGGCACCTTCGGCATGCAATGCACAGCCGTGGAAGTTTGTGGTTGTAACCGATGCCGAGCTGTCGCAACAGGTGGGACGTGCCACTGCCGGTTTAGGCATGAACAAGTTTGCCCGGTATGCACCGGTGCATATTTTAGTGGTGGAAGAATCTGCCAACATCACCTCTATGCTGGGTACGAAGATCAAGCATAAGTATTTTCCTTTGATAGATATTGGTATTGCTGCCGCGCACATTACGTTGGCTGCCGAGAGCGAAGGATTGGGGTCGTGTATATTGGGTTGGTTTGACGAGCAGGCGATCAAGAAGCTGACCGGTATCCCTGCTTCGAAGCGCTTGCTGCTGGATATAACCATTGGATATCCGGCGAAAGAGAAGCGGAAGAAATCGCGCAAGCCGAAAGAGAAGGTGATTGCGTATAATCAGTATTGAGAAAAGGAGTTAGAACCCAAGTGGTTCTAACTCCTTTCATTCCTTGAACGGCTTCTCTTCTTTCATCAAAACAGGGCGTCTTTTGTATTGAAGAGTCTGCGTTCGTTCACCTTTACCACTTTTCCGTATTTCTCAAGTCTCTTCAGGTCAATATTCTTTTGATTTCCCACGATACCGATGCTGTATGGTTGACCTTTGATATAGGTTTCGTAGAATTTAACGATGTCGTCGAAGGTGAGTGCATCTATTTTCGCCAGATTCTCTTCGGCAGGGTCGCCTTTGTATCCCATGCGTTGGTATGCGTTGAGATAGAGGGCTTTGTTGCGGAAGTCAGGATGTGTGCTGAGCGCTTCCTGTCGGAGATAGCTTTTCACGTTGTCGATGCGTGCCGGATTCTTAGGCATGTCGTTGAGCAGTCCCATGAACACATCGAGTGCATCGTTGGCTTTGTCGTTTTGCGTTCCGATGCTTCCTATCAGATAGGTTTGGTCGCCGGGGCGTTGCGGTGTTACGATCTGTGCGCCGGCGGTATATGCCATTGAGCGCTTTTCGCGAATTTCGCTCAGTACCAATCCGTTGAATCCCCCCGAGAAGTATTGATAGAACGCATCTCGCAGCACATCGTCTTTCTTATCGTAAGTTTCCATCGGCAGATAGAGGTAGATCTGTGCTTGTTCGCCATCGTTGTTGGGCAAGAAGTAGATGGTGTTTTCGTTTACCGGCGCCAGTGGTTTGTCTTGGGGCGAATCACTGGGGCGTTCGTTGGCTACGAGCGGCAGATTTTGGCTGAGGATATCGTACACTTGGTCGAAGGGCATGTTACCGCAATAGTACACTTGTGCCTCGTAGTTGGAGGCACGGTTGATGTCGCCGGTCAGCTCCGATCGCTGCATTTCGAGTATCTGTTTGTCGGTCAGCTCGTCGATATAATCCGATTTTTCCTGATAGCGTATGTATTCGAGAAGCGCCTGTCGCAAGACATCGATTCGCCCTTTACGTATGGATCGCTGACCGATCAGACTGCCTCGGATGCGTTCCAACTGTTTATCGTCCAACTGGGGCATCAGAATTTGTTTGGCAATGAGTTGGCACACTTGCGGGAGTGTCTCCTCGTAGCCTTGTACGCTGACTACCAAATAGTCGTCGTTGGCGCCTACGCTGTACGAGGCATTGAGTTTGCTTAGCTCTTCTTTCAGTTGTTGGGGGTCGTAAGCGCCCATGATGCCTGCGTCGTTCATCAGCGAAGCGGCGATATCCAGCTTGGGGAAGATACGTGTTCCCGCTCCGTAGCGTACAGAGAGGCTGAACACGTTGTTTTCGGGGTTGGGCGAGTAGTACATCTTCGAGCGGTCGTTCAGCTTCTTCTCTTGCACGTCGGTGAAGTTGGTGAAGTTCTCTGCCACTTGTCCGATGGGTATGTTCTTGAACTGTGTGGCATAGAGCGACTGTTTGCCTACGGGTGGTTCGATGGGCTTATAGTCGGGCTTTTTCATCTTTTCTCCCTTTTGGCTTCCTTTTCCTTCGGTGGTGTGCAGGGCGATGTAGTTATTGGCGAGATACTGTTTGGCAACCCGCTTCACATCTTCGGGTGTCACCGACATGATGGCATTGCGATAGTCGAGCACTTGGTTCATGTCGCGGTTGTTGATGAAGGCATCGAGCAGTACTTGCGCTTTGTTCTGGCTGTCTTCCATCATCAGGTCGTATTGGCGGCAGGTGTTGTTTTTGACTGCCTCGATCACCCAGTCTTCGTACTCTCCGTTGGCTACCTGTTCGATGGCTTTGAGGGCTTTCTTCTCGGCACTTTTGTTCGATTCGTAGCGTCGTTGGTTACTGTCATAGAGGGGTACTACCTGTACGATGTTTCGTCCTTGTGTGCGGAAGGAGGCGTTTTGTGCCGCTCCCGAGGCGATGTCGCCGGCGGTAATCAGTTTGTCCAAGGCGCCGGTGCTGTTGCCGTTGGACAGGAGGGATATGGCGATATTGAGTGCGTATTCATCGGGATGTCCGGCAGGTACGCCGTTGAATACGAGTGTCACCATGGGGTAGGTACCCACTTTCTCATTGAACTGCTGGCGTCCTTTGATCTCCTTGTTGGGTTGGTCATCGCGTTCGGGGATATCGTGTGCTTTGAGTCGTCCGAAGGTTGCGTTGATGCGTCCACTGATTTGTTGTGCATGGACATTTCCTACGAGGATGAGCACCATATTATTGGGTGTGTACCAACTGTTGTAGAAGTCGATGAGTTTGCTCAGTCTTGGATTCTTGAGATGTTCGGGCAATCCGATGACGGGTCGTGCGTAGGGTGTTCCTTCGAAGGCTTTTTCCAGCATGAACTGCGACAAGGCACGGTTGGGATTGTCGGCAGAGCGGTTGTACTCTTCGTATACAGTTTCCAATTCGGCTTGGAAGGTACGGAATACGGGGTTGATAAAGCGTTGTGAGGCTATCTCTAACCATTTGTTGACTTGGAAAGGGGGGATTTGGCTCTCGTACATCGTGTAGTCGTAGGTCGTACCGGCGTTGGTCACTTTGTCGCCGATGCTTTCGAGCAGGTTGCTAAACTCGTTGGATACGCTGTATTTAGCTTCTTCGAGTGTGAGGTCGTTGATTTCTTTGCTGATGGCAGCTTTCTGTACCGGGTCGGTTGTTTCTGCCATTTCATCGTATTTCTCGATGATTTTGTTGTAGATCGGGGCTTCGGCTTGCCAGTCGAGCGTACTGATTTTGTCGGTACCCTTGAAGAGTACGTGTTCCAGGTAGTGTGCCAGTCCGGTGTATTGTTCGGGGTCATTGACCGACCCGGCTTTGACTCCTACCACTCCGTAGATGTCCGATTTGGTATTGTCTTCCCAAATGTATACCGTCAAGCCGTTTTTGAGCTTGAACGCCTTCAACCCTTGTCCGGATGCGGGCAGGGCTATGGTCATGCCGACCAATAGAAATAAAATTTTGAAAAGGTGCTTCATACTGGTTGCTTATATAAAGAATAAATGATTAAGATGCGATTGTTAAATCATTAGTAGACAGAAAGGGCGAAATGTCACAGGTAATACGAAAAAAATAGAAGGGTGGACAAGAAGCGTCCACCCTTTGTTATAAACGTGTTTTTAGAATGATCCGTAATGGGTAGGCAACAGTTTGCGGTCGCCCAGTGTGTTGTCAACGCGTGCCACGTTGATCCAGAATTTGTTGTCGCGAACGCTCTGTATGGGATATGCCGCTTTCTCTCGGGTGTAGGTGTGCGTCCATTCGTTAGCTACTACCTCGTATTCGGGATGAGGGGCATTGACGAGCACGTTGTCGGTCTTGTCGGCGCGTCCCTCTTTGATCTCCCGAATTTCGTCCCAGATGGTGAGCATGGTCTGCACGAAGTTGTCTAACTCTGCCAAACTTTCGCTTTCGGTAGGTTCGATCATGAGTGTGCCGTGCACGGGGAACGAGAGGGTGGGGGCATGGTATCCGTAATCCATGAGTCGTTTGGCGACATCGTTTTCGTCGATGCCTACCTCTTCGCGCAGCTTGCGGCAGTCGAGTATCATTTCGTGTGCCACAAAGCCGTTGTCGCCGGTGTACACGATGCCGTAGGTATCCTTCAGGCAGGCTGCCAGATAGTTGGCGCTCAGGATGGCGATGCGTGTGGCAGCCGTCAGCCCTTCTACTCCCATCATGCGTATGTATCCGTAGGTGATGGGCAGGATGCCTGCGCTGCCGAAGGGTGCGGCAGCCACTTCGTTGGTTGCATCGCCGAAGAGTACGTGTCCGGGCAGGAAGGGTACGAGGTGCTGTGCTACGCAGATGGGTCCTACCCCTGGTCCTCCTCCTCCGTGTGGGGAGGCGAACGTTTTGTGCAGGTTGAGGTGACATACGTCGGCTCCGATGAAGCCGGGGTTGGTCAGCCCGACCTGTGCGTTCATGTTGGCTCCGTCCATGTAGACTTGTGCTCCGCAGGCATGTATGATGCGGCATATCTCTACAATCTCCGTTTCGAAGATGCCGTGTGTCGATGGATAGGTGATCATAAGGGCTGCCAGTTGGTCTTTGTGGGCTTCGACTTTGGTTCGGAGGTCGTCCATATCGACGTTGCCGTGTTCATCGCAGGCGCATGTCACGGTTTCGAATCCTGCCTGTATCGCCGATGCGGGGTTGGTGCCGTGTGCCGATGCGGGTATGATTACTTTGTTGCGGTGTCCTTGCCCGTTGCTTTCGAGGTAGGATCGGATGACGCGCAGTCCGGTATATTCGCCTGCTGCTCCCGAATTGGGTTGCAGGCTTACGCCTGCCATGCCGGTGATGGTTGCCAGCTCTTGGGCGAGGTTGCGTATCAGTTCGCGATACCCCTCGGCTTGCTCTTCGGGCACTAACGGGTGCATGGCAGTGAACTCGGGTCGGTTGAGCGGCAGCAGCTCGGCAGCAGCATTGAGCTTCATGGTGCACGAGCCGAGCGCGATCATGGAGTGTGCCAGCGAGATGTCTTTGCGGTCGAGGCGTTTGATGTAGCGCATCATCTCTGTTTCGGTGTGATAGCGACAGAACACTTCGTGTGTGAGGTAAGAGCTTTGTCGTTTCAACTCCTTATTTATAATAGAGGCTTCGGGGATGTCGTTCACGCGCGTCCACTCTTTTCCGGCAGCGATGGCAAAGATAGAGAGGAGCGTATGGAGCGCTGCCATGTCGGTGGTTTCGTCGATGCTGATGCCGACGTCACCAGAGTCGAAATAGCACAGGTTGACCTCCTTACTCAGTGCAATGGTGCGTAGTTGCCCGGTCGACACATGGTCGGGCAAGGCAAAGCGCAGGGTGTCGAAGTATTGCGTGTTCTGCTGTTTGTATCCCAGCGCTTCGAGTTCTTTCTCTACGAAGACGGCGATGCTGTGTATGCGTTCGGCAATGATTCGTATGCCTTCCTGTCCGTGATAGACGGCATAAAATCCCGCCATGGTAGCCAGCAACGCTTGCGCGGTGCAGATGTTTGAAGTGGCTTTTTCGCGTTTAATGTGTTGTTCGCGTGTTTGCAGCGCCATTCGGTAGCATCGTTTTCCGTTTCGGTCTTTCGACCATCCGATGATTCGTCCGGGCATGTTGCGCTTGTATTCGTCGCGGGCGGCGAAGTAGGCAGCCGACGGTCCTCCGTAGAACATGGGTGTTCCGAATCGCTGTGTGCTTCCGAATACGATGTCGGCGCCCCATTCTCCCGGAGGGGTGAGCAGCGCGAGGCTCAGGAGGTCGGCAGCTACGGCAACTTTGCATCCGGCGTTGTGTGCACGCTCGGTGAAGTAGCGATAGTCTTCGGCTTGTCCGTTAGCATCGGGGTATTGCAGTACGCAGGCGAAGAGGTGATCGGTGAATGTCAGCTCACTGTACTTGCCGGTGATCAGGCGTATCCCTTGCGGTATGGCTCGTGTGGTCATCACGCCTTTGGTTTGTGCAAAGAGGTTCTCGTCGACAAAAACGGTGTCGGCATTTCGCTTTTGCTGGTCGCGCGAGCGCAGGGCATGCATCATGGATACAGCTTCAGCAGCGGCAGTGGCTTCGTCGAGCAGCGAGCAGTTGGCAAGCGGCATGGCTGTGAGGTCGGATACAGCGGTTTGGAAGTTCATCAGCGCTTCGAGTCGTCCTTGCGATACTTCTGCCTGATAGGGCGTGTAGGAGGTGTACCATACGGGGTTCTCAAAGACGTTGCGTTGAATCACTGCCGGGGTGATGGTGTTGTACCATCCTTGTCCGATGTAGGTGGTGTAGAGCTTGTTCTTCGCAGCCAAGGCGGCGATGTGTTGTCCGAATTCGTATTCCGAGAGTGTTTCGGGTAATTCGAGCGGTTTTTCGAGGCGTATGTTGGCAGGCAGAGCTTTGTCTATCAGTTCATCCAAGCTGTTAACGCCTATCTTGCGAAGCATTTTGGCTTCGTCGTCTTTACTGATGCCGATATGTCGGCAGGCTAAAAGGTCACTTTTCATTCATTCTTTTGTTGATGGTTATCTAAAAAACGGATTCTCTACCTTCTCCATTCCGATGGTGGTGGGTGCTCCGTGTCCGGCGTAGACAATGGTCTCGTTGGGCAGAGTAAAGAGGCGGCTGCATATTCCTTCTTTGAGGTCGTCGAAGTTACCGCCGGTGAGGTCGGCTCGTCCGATGCTTCCCTGAAAGAGCACATCGCCCGAGAAGATGCAGTGGCTTTGGGGCGCATAGAACACGATGCTTCCGGGCGAGTGTCCGGGCACGTGGATGGCTTCGAGTGCGGTGTTGCCGAAGGCGATGGTATCACCGTCGTGCAGGTAGCGTCCGATGGGTATGGGCGCTTCGGGCATTTTGAAGCCGAGCATGCGGCTCTGTTTGGGGGCTTCCTCGATCCAGAACTCATCGGCTTGATTGGCTTCGGGCGACAGTCCGAACTCGCGTTGTATGAACGGGTTGCCAAAAATGTGGTCGGGGTGGAGGTGTGTATTGAGCAGATGTTTCAGCTCTAACTGGTTCGTCACAATGAAGCTTTTCAGCGCTTGTTTCTCTTCGGTCGAGTAACAACCCGGATCGATGATTACAGCTTCGCGGGTGTCGTCCCACAGAACGTAGCAGTTCACAGGGAACATGTTGAATTCAAATCTCTTAATCTTCATACGCTAACATAAACTACTTTTTTAGTCAGAAAAAACGCCTCGTCAAAGAATTTGTTTAACTCGTATGTTACGGCGCGGTGTTTAAACGGGAGTGTTTCGTTTGCCAACTCGCCACCCTTGAGGCATAACAATCCGTTGGGGAGTGCGTTGAACTGTTCGGGGGCGATGTTCTTGCGTATCACCTTGAGCAAGTCGGTAAGAGGCATCACGGCGCGACTAACTACGAAGTGGAAGGGTGCTTTCTCTTCTTCGGCGCGGGTGTGACTCAGGGTGACGTTGGTCAATCCTATTGTCCGGGCTACCTCGGTAGCTACTTTGATTTTTTTACCGATGCTATCTATCAGATGAAACTGTACGCCGGGGTGCAGGATAGCCAGCGGAATGCCGGGAAATCCACCGCCGGTACCTAAGTCCATGACGCGGGTACCTGCAGCAAACCGGATCACTTGGGCTATGCCCAGCGAATGTAGTACATGGTGGAGGTACAGATTGTCAATGTCTTTGCGGGAGATGACGTTGATTTTGGCGTTCCAGTCGGCATACAATCCGTACAAGGCAGCCAATTGTTGCTGTTGCTGCGTGGTGAGACCGGGAAAGTATTTCAGAATGGTTTCCATTCCTGTCACTCAATGCCCAATTGCTTGATCACGTTGGGTTTCAGCAGGCTTTCTACTGTTGTATAGGGGAGGTGTATCTCTATCGCTCCCATGACGTAGGGCGCAATTTCGTACACATTGTAATAGAAAGTGATGCCTTCTCTGTCGAGATAGAAGTTCTGCGTCGGCTCCAGTTCGCCGTTGATGACGTATCCCATGTCTTCGGCTTCTTGGCGCGTCTTCACGCCGATATTGACGAGGAGCTGGTTCCATAGCATCTCGGTGAGTGCTTCGTTCGAGTCGTCGACAAACAAGTCATCTAATTTCAGTAACTTCCGAGGTTGTAGCTGTATGTTGTAGAACATACCTGTGTGCATGCCGTGTGCGCCGCCGGTATACTCTTCCTGGTCGACCCGATAAACCATCAGATAGGGGGTGGTAACCGGTGCGGTGGTTTTGATAGTTTTATAGTACGAGTACCACGAACCTACGCTGGTGTTTGGATCTACCATCTCTTTGGAGTACATGGGTTCGCAATCTTTCCGATATTCGCTTACATAGTTTTCTATGTACAGGTCGACTGCTTCTTGCGGGTTCATGGCGCTATATTGTTCGCCCAGTGCCACGGTGAGCAGGTAGTTGTTCAGGCTGTCTTTTGCCTGTTCATGGTCGGCTTTGACAATGTATTCCAGCCGGATATTCACATTGCATGCCGGACGGGCTGTGTCGGCAAAGAGGTGCGCTGTTTCGTTGCGGGTCACTGTGTCGAACGTAAGCTCAATGCCTTTGTTCGATTTGTCAACACAAGCATAAATAAGACTGCTTAATGTAAGCAGTATGGTGAGTTGACTAACTGTTTGTTTCTTCATTTTTGTTTTTAGTGTTAAATTCAACATGTCGTTGTCTGTTTTTACACGACAAAGATAATGATTATTGGGAGAATGACACGCACAGTAAATTAAGTATTATACTCCGCGCGGGGTAATTTTGTGAATTGACCGTGATAGGGATAGTCAGCACCGCTCCATAAAGGCAAGCTCACGCGTGTTCTGCACCTCAATTCATCTTTGCTGTCGCGCGCTTTAATGCCTACGCGGTTGTATTTATCATCGGCTGTTTCTTAATTACCTTCGCTCGCCAATATCTCTACAATACGGATCGTCTCGCCGATCAGAACGGAGAGGAAACCCTCCAACACCACAAAAGTTGGCCTTCTGGCGCAACAGGCGCTTGATTACCCAATCGAAACGAATATATTTGTCTTTTCCTGATTTTGCGGGAAAATGGTAAGTTTAACCGTTCGCCGCCTGCGAGCAGAGAGGGGGATAAAACTTAACTTTAAATCATGAGATTGACGGCTATGCCCGAAGTGGATCGAACCCCGATCAATAAATAAGGCGTTGAACCTGACAGCTCGTTAATCATCGGCAAAAAGAACATCAATTTGAGAGATAAGGTACTATGTCCGTAGAAGATAAACCGGTTATTGTAGTAATGTCTTCGATAGGAATGCCACGCTGTAACATATTGAGTACTGTTTGGCGAAGTGCATCACGAATTTGCGCGGTTTCTTCTTTGGCTTTCCGATACTTTTCTCTTTCCATTTCGAGTTCCAACCTAAATCGTTCCGCTACGCCTTTATCTATCATAACATCATTAAGATGTCGACGATAGGCATTCTGCTCTTCCTGCGTCATATGGTAATAACACATCTTTTCGCGGGCTTCAGGAAGTCCGGGGGCGGTAGCATCGGCAGGTATTTCGCCGGTTTTTAGATAGCGGGTCCACTCCTCCAAAGGAGTAACGGCTACTTTGTTGAATTCGTCTACACGGATGATATAATATTCGGGGAAGATGGTTTCCGTAGGTTGCGGCACGAGTGCACTTCGCTGCCGGTCGGTTACCATCAGGCTATCGCCCGTATGCACACCGATAAATTTGGTTTGTCCGTGATAGAGATAGTCATTTCCTTCGCCTATATCAAAATATAGAATGCTAATGGAATAGACTTTCTTTATCTCGCCATACGAATCGCCCAAATGTATGTGTTCGGCAATGGCTTTCGATACCCCATAAAGAATACGTTCCATGTAGTATAATTCGCGAGCATTTTGTATTTCTACAATCATAATCTCATCTTTATTGTTGCGCGCTTTTATATCTACACGGTTGAATTTATCATCGGCAGATTCTTGATTGCTTTCGCTCTCTAAAATCTCAACGATACGAACTTGTTCGCCTAATAATACGGTAAGGAATCCTTCCAGTACCCCAAAATTGGCTTTCTGCCGGAGTAGGCGCTTCATCGCCCAATCAAACCTGATATATTCATCTTTCATTTGAGTACATTTTGATGACGGCACAAATATACAATTTTTCTCCATAAACCGCCGACTTTCTTCCAAAAGA